>SXVE01000355.1 GCA_005790265.1 Acidobacteriota bacterium
ATTCCCTGGAAATCTGCGAAACTTCCTGCTGGCGCGATTCCGAACGCTTGGAACCGCTCATCAACTGCAAATAATCAACGACGATCAAATCGAGTTTTTTCTGTTCGGCGACGAGACGACGAGTTTTCGCGCGCATCTCCAGAACCGAAATTCCCGGCGTATCGTCAATAAACAGCTTTGCTTCCGACAAAGTTCCAATCGCCTGCGCCAATCTGCCCCATTCATCGCGCGTCAAATAACCAGTGCGAAAACGGTGCGCGTCCACTTTCGCTTCCGATGAAAGCATACGCATGACGAGCTGTTCTTTCGACATTTCCAGCGAAAAAACGGCGACGCACGCGCCTTCCAATGTCGCTGCATTTTGTGCAAGCGTCAGACATAAAGCCGTTTTGCCCATTGAAGGTCTGGCGGCGACGATGATTAAATCGGTCGGCTGCAAGCCGGAAGTTTTTTCGTCCAAATCGCGAAATCCGGTTGCTAAACCTGTCAGCGCGTGCGATTCGCGTTTGGCGTATTCCTGAACTTTGGCGAGAACGGTTTCGGCGACCGGTTGGATGTGCGAAAAACCTTGTCTGGTGCGCTCTTCGGCGAGTGCGAAAATCATCTGTTCGGCGTGGTCGAGAATTTCCGACGCATCATCTTCTTCGGCGAGCGCTTCGCTGGTAATTTGGTTGCAGACTTTAATCAGATTGCGCACCACCGATTTGTCGCGGACGACTTTGATGTATTCCTGAAGATCGGAAAAATGCGGCAGACCGTAAGTTAAATTCGTGATCGTCGCGATGCCGCCGATTGATTCGAGCGCGCCTTCTTTTTTCAGTTCTTCGCCGATCAAAATCGGGTCAATTTGTTTGGAAACATCGAACAAATTGACCATCGCTTTGTAAATACGGCGATGCAGCGGCGAGTAAAAGTCGTCTGATTTGAGCAGTTCGATGGCTTGCGCGATGAGTGCGTTGTCGAGCAGAATAGCGCCCAGAATAACGCGTTCGCTGTCCTCGCTCGAAGGCAGCGGACGTTCCAGAAATTGTTCTCTCGGTGTTGCCATTTTTCAGCAGTCAATCAGTAATTCGGTTTTTCCGAAACCGCAATTTTCGATGATAAATTTTGTCTTGAATTTTGTGTTGAATAAAAAAGACTGCAAGTTAGAAAGTTAAACTTGCAGTCTTTTGATAATACTATCAACCGAAATTTCCGGCAAAGAAATCCGGTCAAAAATATAATTTATGCATTTGCCGTATCGTCGCCGTTTTGGGTGTCAGCACCGGTTTCATTCGCCGAAGAATCGGTTTTTGAATCAGCGGCAGTTGCAGTTTCCGGCACGCCGCCTTCCGGCGTAACAGTTACCGGAATTTGGAGCGTAACTTCGCGGTGCAGTTTGACGCTGACCGTATAATCGCCGGTTTCCTTAATCGCATCTTTCATAATGATGCGGCGGCGGTCAATTTCGTAACCCTTCGCTTTCAGCGCATCGGCGATGTCCATCGTCGTCACCGAACCGAAAAGCTGCCCGGTTTCGCCCGCTTTGCGTTCAAAACTCAGCGCAATATCGCCCATTTGAGCGGCTTGACCTTCAGCAGTTGATTTTTCGACGGCGGCTTTTTTGAGCAGCGCTTCGCGTTCGCGTTCGATTTGCTGAACGTTGCTTTTCGTTGCCAAAGTTGCCATTCCCTGCGGCAAAAGATAGTTGCGCGCATAACCGGCTTTGACTTTCACGACTTCACCGCGTCCGCCCAAATTTTCGATGTCTTCACGTAAAAGAATCTTTGTGTTTGCCATAATATTTTATTTTTCTGTTGAGAAAATCTCCCTTGGTTTAATCAGCCACAAACGGCAGCAACGCCATCGAGCGAGCGCGTTTAATCGCCTGCGCAATGCGTCTCTGGTCTTTCGCCGAAATGCCGGAAATGCGGCGCGGCATAATTTTTCCGCGTTCGGGAATATACTGTTTCAAATAATCCACGTCTTTCCAATCAAGATAATCGGGCACGACGTTGCGCGGGCGGCGGCGCTGAAAGCGGCGCGGCATTTTTTCTGCAAATTCCTGATCAACGCCGGAATCAGCAGCTCTATCGTCATTGTAATTTCTATCGTTTTCTGCCATTTCTACCTCCAAAAAATTGATTTACTGGGCATCGTCCGCCGTTTCTTCTTCCTGCTGCTCGCTCGTTTTGCGGAAAGAAGCTTTTTTAGCCGCTTTGGCGTCACGTTTGTTGCGTTTTTTGTCCGCCGATTTGCGATCTTCATCAACGCGCACGGTGATATAACGCATTACGATGTCGTTAACGCGCATTCGGCGTTCGATTTCGGCGATTTCCTGTCCGGAACCTTCGATTTCAAACAAGATGTAATAGCCTTCGCGCTTTTTGTTTATCGGATAAGCGAGACGGCGGCGCCCGATGTCATCAATTCTCACGATGGTTCCGCCTTCGGTCGTTACTAATTTTTCGACCGATTCGTTCATCTGCGTGATTTTCTCGCCTTCCGCGTCCGGGTCGGCGATATACATTAACTCATATACTCTTTTTGCCAATTTCATTTCCTCCTTTCGGCTCTCTAGCCTCGATTTGTTGATAACAGTCGAAGCAAGAAGGTTCTCTTAATTTGAGATTTAAATATTTAAGACTCAACGATTCGCGTTTGTCGCTTTTTGCTTGCAATCTTGAAACTCAAATCTTAAACGGTAAATTAATTATACTTTGCCATCGCTTTTTCAACGCCGTCCGAAATGACCGCCTGAACTGCGTCAGCACATTTTCTTAAAACTTCCTCAACGTCGTCCGTTTCGCTTTTAGAAAAATTTTCCAAAACAAAATTTTTCGTATTGCTGATCGGGTGAACCGGCTGAATTCCGATGCGCAGACGAATAAATTCGTCCGAACCGAGACAAGCGATAATTGATTTCAAACCGTTGTGACCGCCTGCCGAACCTTTCGGGCGCAATCTCATTGTGCCGACCGGCAAAGCCAAATCATCTGTCACGACGATCAATGCTTTCACGCTTCGGTCGTCTTTTTTGAGCAAACAACTGACTGCTTCGCCGCTCAGATTCATAAACGTCTGCGGTTTGACCAATTCGGCTGTTCGTCCGGCGATTTCGGCGCGTCCGATTAATGAACGGCATTCTTCGCGCTTGATTTGCGTTTGGTTTTCCCGCGCCAGCAAATCCACGAGCATAAAGCCGAGATTGTGCCGCGTTCGTTCATACTGCAAACCCGGATTGCCGAGACCGACAATCAGCCATTTTTTATCGGAAAGCGTGTTCATAAATTCCGTTGACGCTTCATTTAGAATCGCTTTTCGACGTCAAAATTAAGAATTGTTCTCCGAATCGCCGCCCGGCTGATCAACCAGTTCCGGCTCGCCGGCGTCTTCAGTCTGCAGTTCGAGATCTTCTTCTTTGACAACGACGATGGTCGCGACGACCGTTTCCGGATCTTCGTGAATTTCGATTCCCTCGCCGACTTTCAAGTCGGAAACGTGAATCGAATCGCCGAGATTCAAATTGGAAACATCAACGTCAATCGAATCGGGAGTTTTCGCCGGTTCGCACAAAACTTTAATTTCGCGCAAAGCCTGCGATAAAACCGCGCCGTCTTCGCTCAAACCGGCGGCATCGCCGAGCAGGTGAATCGGAACGGTCATTTCGATTTTTTCGCCTTTTGCAAAGCGGCGCAGATCGGCGTGAACCAATCGTCCGTGAATCGAATCAATCTGGCGATCCTGAAAAATAACGTCGGTCACGCCTTCGCCGGCAATATCGAGCGAAAACACCGAATTAATTCCCGAATCGGTTCGCAAAATCGCCGCTAAATCTTTTAAGTTAGCGAGTGCGGATATGCTTTCTTCGCCGCCGCCGTAAATGACGACCGGCACTTTGCCGGCAACGCGCGCGCGACGCGAATCGTTTTTGCCGCGTCCTTCTCTTTTTTCTGCTTTTACAGTAATTTTATCTGCCATAGTTTTAATTCAAAATGAAAAATTAAAAATGCAAAAATAAAACTTTTTAATTTTTCATTTTGCATTTTGCATTAAATAAATAATGACGAAACGCTCGTTTCGTCGTGAATTGATCGGATCGCCGAAGCTAAAAGCTTGGCGATGTTCAAAACTTCAATTCGTCCTTCCGCTTTGAGCATTTCGCCTTTTTCGCACAGCGGAATCGAATTAGTCACAATCACTTTTTTGATGTGCGAATTGGCGATATTTTCCGTCGCTTTGCCCGATAAAACGGCGTGCGTAAAACAAGCGTAAATCTCATTCGCGCCGTTGGCGTGCAGCGCGGAAGCGACTTTGCAAATCGTGCCGCCGGTGTCGCACATATCGTCAATAATCAGACAGCTTTTGCCGCGCACATCGCCGACAACGTTCATCACTTCGGCAACATTCGCTTTTTCGCGGCGCTTATCAACGAGCGCGAGACCGGAATCAAGCCGTTTCGCATACGCGCGCGCGCGTTCGGCACCGCCCGTATCAGGCGCGACGACGATCAAATTTTCAATCGGATTGCGCTGAAAATAATCAACGATTACCGGCGCGGCGTAAAGATGGTCAACCGGAATATCAAAAAAACCTTGAATCTGCGACGCGTGCAAATCTATCGTCAAAACGCGGTGCGCGCCTGCCGTGACGATCAAATTCGCCATTAATTTCGCAGCAATCGGCACGCGCGGACGATCTTTTTTGTCGGAACGCGCATACCCGAAATACGGAATCACCGCCGTCACACGCTCTGCCGAAGATCGCACAAACGCGTCAATCATAATCAGCAGTTCCATCAAATTCTGATCGCTCGGCGGGCACGACGGTTGCACGATAAAGACGTCCATTCCGCGCACATTTTCGCCGATTTGAAAATTAAATTCGCCGTCGGAAAAACGATCCGTTACCGCTTTTCCCATATCGCAACTCAATTCGCGGCAAATATCTTCCGCCAGCGAGCGATTGGCATTGCCCGAAAAAACTTTTATGCTGCCCGGAACACTCATTTCGATTTTGGATTTTGGATTTTGGATTTTGGATTACAAGCAAACCGGATTATCCGCGATCAAAATCTAACTTTAAAAACTTAAAAAATAAAAAACGAGCAATTTCTCTTTTTATAAAAAAGTAAAAATTGCTCGTTCCGATTAAAAAATGGCTGGGGCGAGAGGATTCGAACCTATGAATGCCGGAACCAAAAACCGGTGCCTTACCACTTGGCTACGCCCCAATACGTAATATTTTTTAGAAACTAATCGGAAGACAACCTCAGCCGCTGAAATGTTAAATTAATTATTTAACTTCAGCGCGTCGCGATACTGTGATCGCGAAACGGTCGCTACGGCAAACATTCGCCAGTTTTTTTCAACTTCAAGGGCTTTTAATGTCGTTTGCCGTGTTTCGTTTTTTTCAAAGACTGCAAAAACGCTCGCTCCGCTTCCGCTTAAAGAAACCGTTCGTGCGCCGAGTTCAAAAAGTTTGTTTTTCACTCGCGCGATTTCCGGTTCGATCGCGAAAACACTCGCTTCAAAATCGTTTTTCAATTCGGTTTGCCCTGAGCGAAGCAATGCGGCTTCGTTTCGGCAAATTTTGAGAATACTTTTTGCGTTTTCGTTTGTCAAGTGGTCGGCATTAAGCTGTGCAAAAGCATCGCGCGTCGGCACGTTGACCGCCGGAGTTACGATCAGCAAAAAGTTTTCCGAATAATCGTTCAGCGATTCGATTTCCGTTCCGCGTCCGGTTCCGAGCGCGGTTCCGCCGCAAAAAAAGAACGGCACATCAGAACCGATTTCCGCGCCGATTGCCTGCAGTTCCGCTCGCGCCGCACCGATTTGCCACATTTTATTTAATCCGATCAGCGCGACGGCGGCATTTGACGATCCGCCGCCGAGACCGCCCGGCGCGGGAATTTTTTTGGCGAGATGAATCCGCGCGCCTGCTTTGACCGAATATTTTTCGCGCAGCATTTGCGCCGCTCGAACAACGAGATTCGTTTCATCATTCGGCACGTTTTCGCTGTCGCAGGAAAAAACCAACTCGTTCGCCGGCGCAAAAGTCAGCTCGTCGCACAATGAAATCGTCTGAAAAACGGTGCAAAGTTCGTGGAATCCGTCCGTGCGTTTTCCCAAAACGCGCAAAAACCAGTTAATTTTGGCGAACGAAGGCAGTGTAAAAGGTTTTTCCGGCACGAATTAAATGGTAAATATTAAACGCCCGATAGTAAACGGCAGACGACAAACAATTAAAGAAACGCGGACTTTTATTTTCGATTCACCTTTTTTCGTTTGCCAACTTTTGCCGTTTTTATTTGCGCAACAGAAAAACCTGCGTGAAATAATAACTTCCGTCGCCGTCGGCGGCGATGCCGACTGCTGACTCTTTCCAGCGCGCGTCAAACATATTTTGTTTGTGTTTCGGCGAGAGCAGCCAGCGTTCGACCGCGAATTCAATCGGATTTTCGTAGCCGCGATTGTAAGCGATGTTTTCGCCGATGGCGCGCCAGCGGCTCAAACCGTTTTGGTCGGCGCGGTCGTCCACCATCGTTCCGTCAATTCCGGTGTGACTGAAAAATTTATACTGCGCCATATTTTGCGAATGAGCGCGCGCGATTTTCGCCACATCTTCGCTCCACGCGAGCGGCGCGAGCTGCAAGGCGCGGCGTTTTTCGTTGATTAATTGAAAAGCCTGTTTTTCCAGCTCGAAAATTGCGACGGGCGCGGCGGTTTTGGCAACTTTTTTTTCGACGACGCGCGGACGAACAAGCCCGCGCGCATCGCCGCTGAACTTATTCGGTTTGAAATTAAAAGCGGCGCGCGCGTTGTCGGTCTGCGCGATTGCCGCCATCGAATAGACGAAAACAAGCATCAGCAAAAAGCTGAAACGGAGCGAAAGTTTCATCGAATGTCCTCACTTCGGCAGCCGGACGATTTCGCATCTCAATCAAATCGAGCGAAATTCTCGGCTTTGCGTCCGTCATTTTCTAAAAAAAAGACAGTTGCCTTTTCGGTTAAGGCGCAAAAATTTTTGGTAAAATTGCGTGTGTTTGGCGGCGAATGCTCTTTACAGATTAATCGCCATTATAAAAAGATTTTCAATCGCTTACTTATTCCACAAATACCAGCAAATAAATGCTTTTTGAGATAACGCGGATTTGATGGTTTTAATCAAAATTTGTTCGGTAAAGGTTTAAAATTTATAATCGGTTATTAAATTATGAAAATAAAAGTTTTCCTGCTTCTTTCGCTTCTTTTATTAGTTTCGTTGTTTTTCGCCGGATGTCAGACGCCGACGGCGCCGGTCAATACGAATACCGCTGTCGAAACCGCGACGCCCGAACCGAACACGAAACCGATTCTAACGGAAAAAGGACTTTTTACGGTTGAGCTGAAAACCGCTCCGGCGGAAATTAAAGTTGGCGAAAAAGCTGATTTGGCGTTTTTTGTTAAAAATTCCGCCGGTGATTTGGTCAGAAATTTGCAAATCGTGCACGAAAAACCGATGCATCTTTTGATCGTCTCCGACGATTTAGACGAGTTTTATCACGAACATCCCGAATTGCAAACCGACGGCAGCTACAAAGTTTCGTTCGCTTTTCCGAACGGCGGAAATTACCGGCTTTACACGGATTTCACGCCGTTTGACGCAACGCAGGTCGTGCAAAATTTCCCGGTCAAAGTAAGCGGCGCCGAACGCGCGGCGAAAGCTTTGACGCCGGACGCGAAATTTGAGAAAACTGTGGAAAATCTGCGCGTCGAGATGAAACCGGACGGCGAGTTGATTTCGGGTAAAGAAATGACGCTGTCGTTCAGCGTTTTCGACGCGGCGACCGCTCAGCCGGTGACCGATCTGGAAAATTATCTCGGCGAAAAAGCGCATTTTGTTGTGATCAGCGAAGATTTGGGCGAATTCGTGCACGCGCATCCGATGTCGGCGGACGCGGTGAAAGCGGAACCGCACGCGCACGCACCTAATTCCGCGCCGCACGCGGACGAAAAAATGGCAAATCCGGCAGCCGCCTCGATTGTTTCAGCGCACATCGCGTTTCCGAAAGGCGGAATTTATCGCATCTGGGCGCAATTTAAGCGC
>SXVE01000356.1 GCA_005790265.1 Acidobacteriota bacterium
GGCACGCCGCCGAAGACCGTAATTAAATCGAGCTCTCACTAATAATTATGTAAAATCTCTTCGTGGTTAAAAACTCTCGTCATCCACAATCAACCAAAAACTTTCCGCTTTTAGAAAACTCGCTTCGGAAGCTGAAGCCAACAATTTGCTCGATTCAAAATTGCCAAAGGCACCCGTGCCGTCAATGGCGTTCCGTTTTGCGGCAGACGAACAGAAAATCAATTGACGAAAAAAGAAGCCAAAAATGCGGCTCAACGCTCCCGATACGCAACCACAAAAAGATATGCGCGACCGTGCCGTGCCAGTCGTGCTAATCGGTTGCGGATTCCGGCGGGCGGAAGCGGCGAGTCTTGCCGTCTCGCACATCGAGCAGCGCGACGGTCGTTGGACGATTAGCGATTCAACCGAAAGCGTTCAAGCCGAAAACGACCGACGCCGAAGTAACAATTTCCGGACATCGGAAAAGGAGCAAGCTGAAGCGATTATTCATACTGATCGCAGTGAGCCAGGATGCTTCAAAAAACTTTCGCCAGTTACTGAGGAAAAAAAGGTTTTCGCCAAAGTATGAGCGGCAAATGAAATTGTTACGACAACGCCCAACGCGATCGGTTTCTTTTCGAGAGTTAAGGCGAATTGATAAAAGATGCAGTTTTTGAAGGCTGTCAACAAACTCGACTCGAAATCTTCAGTCATACCGAAGCTTATTATAATCGGACGAGATTACATTCAAGTTTAGGCTATCAAAGTCCGATGTAATTTGAACAAGAATTACAAAATAAAAAAAGGGGAAAAAAGGAGACAGTTTTTTGTCTCAAAAAATCTGACCATCACAACTTTGGCGCGGTCTCGTTTTTGAGAGCAGCTCATTGTCACGAATTTATTTTCGCCCGCTGATACTTTTTCGCGTTGCGGTTTCGCTATTAGTTTGAAGCCGAAAAACGGCGCAAATTTAAGGGTTTTATAAATGGAGAATAAAGCAATGATGAACATAATAAAATATTTATTGATGGTGGTCTTAACAGTCGGCGCAATCGGCAGCGCGTTGAACGTCGCGGCGCAATCGGCAGTCGGAATTTTAGTGACGGCGGGCGGCAAAACGCTCAGGCAGACGGACGTTGACAAAGTCGTCAAATTTTACGAATGGGCGTTCGGAGCGGAATTTACCGCCGAGCAGCGCGAGCGTTTTCAGACGATGAAAGTAGAGGAATTTCGCAACGATCCGGCGAACTCGAAAAAAGGCAACGACGATATGATCAATCTTTTTTCGCAAATCAAAACGAAAAGCCGGAGCGAGCAACAGGAATTGCGGCGAAAATTCAACGCCAGCTTCGTTCCCGATTTGCGAAAAGGAATTGACGACGAACAAGCGCAGCTGCTGGTCAGCATTTACGATGCGGCGAACGCGGACGAGAACGCAGCGGTTAACGAAAACGTAAACGGCAGCGGCAACGGTTCATACACGATGGCTGACGCGGATGCAATCGGCGATTTGTCGGGCGTTGTCGGCAAATGGTTCTGGCAGAATTCCGGCAGCGGAACTTGGAATTCGGCGACCGGCGCGTATTTGGGCGGCAGCGGTACGCGCACGACTTATGAATTCGCGTCAAACGGCGCGGTCACTTACACCGGCATTATGAACGTAATGATGGGCGGATGCAGCCAGCAGACTTTTCTCAAACAGACGGGACGCGCCAGCATCAGCGGCAATCAAATGACGATCAAGTGGGCGCCGGGAACTTCGACCAGAGATTTTTCGTGCGACAAAGGCGGAAATTACACTAAACAAGCGCCCGCCGTGACCGAAAACTTCCCGATTTCCTTCAAAACCAATTCGACCGGGCAGCGTTTGTTTTGTATGAACGCCGGTTCGTCAAAGGAAACCTGTTTCAACCGCGCCGAATAAAAACTAAGGAGGAAAAAATATGTCAGTCAATGGAATGAATTTAATCGCCGCAACGGACGCGCAAACCGTATCCGTTAATCGGCTGCTCGGCGCAGCGGCGATGATCGGCGCGCCGATGCTTTTACTCGAGACGATTTTGCGGATGGTGAATGTCCTGCCGCAAAATACGGACAATTTTTGGATCGGTTTTGTCGAGCTGTTTTACATCGGCGGCTGGATCGCGCTCGCCGTCGGAATGCGGCGTTTGCGCGTGACGGGCGACAATTTGGGCAGCCGCATCGTTTTCGCGTTGCAGATGCTCGGATTAATTCTGGCTTTGCTATTCACCGTTCAGGTGATGTGCGGCGCGGGCTACGACAAACCGCCGGTTTCGCTCGTTTTCAAAATCTGCGACGCGGGTTTTCCGTTCAGCCATCTGTTTATGCTCGTTGTCGGCGTTTTTGTCTGGCGCGCGGGCGTGTGGCGCGGCTGGCTGCGCGTCGCGCCGTTTCTGGTCGGCATCGTGCTCTTGCTTTTTATGGCGGGACTCGGCGCGCTCGTCGAATTGCCGCAGGGCGCGCTCGTTTTCGCGGCGACGGCGGCAATCGGATTGTTTTCACTCGCGCTCGCGGTTTACAAATCGGGCGCGCGCAATTCGTAAAAATTTAATTTTTGCGGTGAGCGGTTCGCGAATTTTAAGGCGTGAAAGTCAGATGCGAAAAGAAATAATATGCCGCCCAGCCGAGCGCGATCAGTAAAATTACCGCCAGTAAAATTTTGATAAAAATTATCGCGCCGCCGGCTTTCGCCGATTTATTTTTTATCAGTTCATCGGTGATAATTTGCGTCGGCAATTCGGAGTAATCTGTAGTTATCGGTTGAATCAATTTCGCTTCCGCTTTTTCAGCGAGCGGATGCTTCATTCGTTCGAGCAGCGCGAAATAACGCCGGTCGTCGCGCAGAAAATCGAAACCCGGTTCGATGCCGAGCCAGATGAGCGGACCTTCTTTACCGGCGACGGCTTTTTCCAGCAGCGCGAAGGCGTTTTCCCTGTCTTTTAAGGCGCAATAAATTTGCGCGGCGTGGTAATGCGACGAGTAACCGGCAGGCGGATTGGCGAGAATTCGTTCGGCTTCGGCGCGGTTGCCGGCGGCGGCGTGCGCCGCGCCGAGACCAAAATAACTAAACAATCCGTCGTCGGACAAAGCGGCGGCGCGGCGAGCGAAGTTCAGTGCTTCCGCCGTTGCGCCTTGAACGCGCAGAAACGAGCTTTTCGCAAAATAGGCGTATGCCGCCTGCGGAAATTGTTCGACCAATTCGTCGGCTTGAATCATCGCTTCGCCGTAACGCCGATTCAGATAAAGCGACCACGCGTAGGAATTTTGATTTTGAAATGCGGTCGGGTCGAGTTCGAGCGCACGCCGAATATGATTTTCGCTTTCGACCGTTTCGCCGCGCGAGTGCAGCGGATGAAAAAACCAATTGTGCGCGACCGCGTTGTTCGGATTTAGCTCGACGGCGCGCCGCAGATTTTTTTCGCTTTCCGTCCAGTTAAAAGCGCCGTAAATCTCCATTAAACCGAGCGCGGCATAAGCTTCCGACGAACGCGGGTCGAGTTCGACGGCGCGCATCGCCGCTTTTTTTGCCAGCGGGTAAAATTCGTCGGTCGGCATTACACACATCATTCCGAGCCAGACGTAATAATCGGCAATCGCGGCGTACGCTTGCGCGTAATTCGGATCGAGGCGAATCGCCGCTTCGTAAAATTCGACGGCGCGGCGCATTCCGTCGCCGGTAAAAGTGTTCCAGAAAACGCGACCGCGCATAAACGCTTCGTAAGCGGCGCGGTTTTCGGTCTGCCGGTGCGCCAGAATTTGCGCTTCATCAATCGAAAGATGCGGCACGAGCAATTCGGCGACGCGCGCCGCAATCGAATCTTCGAGCGTCAAAACATCGGTTAAACGTTCGTCGAAACGTTCTGCCCAAACGGTCGCTTGCTCGGCGACATTCAAAAGCTGAATTGAAACGCGAATTCGTTCGTCGGTTCGCAAAATATTGCCGTCGAGAACGAATCGGACTTTTAATTCTCGCCCGGCGGCGAACGAATCCGTATCCGGCGCGGCGTAACGCAAAACCGAACTCGTTGGTCGAACGACGAATTCGCTTACGTTTGAAAGCCTCGTTACAAGCGCGTCCGCTAGCCCGACGTTTAAATAATCGCCGCTTTCGCCCGATTCGCCCGATAATGCGTTGAGGTTTTTCAGCGGCAAAACGGCGATTGATTTCTGATTCGTTTGCGGTTTTGAAGAACGTGAAATAACCGCCGGTGGTTGCGAAATTTTTTGATCGTTTCCGGCGGCGTCAATTAATTCGCCGCGCAGAAATCGCTCGATGTCGGCGGCGAAATCTTTGACCGAAGCGTATCTGTCCGCCGGATTTTTTTCCAGAGATTTGAGAACGGTGCGGTCAAGCTTTTCGCAAGAATCTGAATCGAAAGACAATTCTCCGATCAGCGTTTTTCCGAAATTTCCGCTCGACGGTTCGCTTGGGATTTCCTCGCAAATGACGCGCGCGATTTCGTGAGGCGCGCGCGACGAAAATTTGTACGGACGCTCGCCGGTTATCAATTCGTAAAGCAAAACGCCCAAAGAATACTGGTCGCTCGCTTCGGTGATTTCGTCGCCGCGCACTTGTTCCGGCGATGCGTATTCGGGCGTCATCAAGCGCATCTGCGTCGCCGTCGGCATCACCGATTCGTGCATCAAATCGGGATTTAAGACTTTGGCGATGCCGAAATCGAGCAGTTTCGGTTCGCCGTTTTCGTTAACTAAAACGTTCGACGGCTTGATGTCTCGGTGAACGATTTTCCGGCTGTGCGCGTAAGCAATCGCGTGGCAGATTCGCAGAAAAAGTTCGAGCTTTTCGCGCAGATTGAGATTGTGAGAATCGCTGTATTGGAAAAACGGCGCGCCCGCAACGTATTCCATCACGAAAAATGGAAGTCCGTCGCCGGTCGTGCCGCCGTCGAGCAGGCGCGCAATGTTCGGATGATTCAAAGTCGCGACGATTTGGCGTTCGTGACGAAATCGTTTGACGATAAAATCCGTGTCCATTCCGCGTTTGATGAGCTTGATAGCGACGTTTTGCTCGAATTCGCCGTCGGCGCGCGTCGCCAGGAAAACTTCGCCCATTCCGCCTTTGCCGAGTTGTTTGACCAGACGATAAACGCCGATTTTGCGGTTGATAAAATCAGGCTCGCGCGCGTCGGCAATCGTTTCATCGAGCGACGACACGATTTCTCGTTTGACTGCCGACTGCAAAAAACGGCTGTCCGTCCAAACCGGCGATTCGAGAAACGTTTCTTCGGCTTCGTAACCGGCGATAAAATCTACGATTTCGCGGCGCAATTCCGCGTCGTTCGCGCATTCCTTGTCGAGAAACGCCGCGCGTTCTGCGCCGGACAAGTCGAGCGCGGCTTGAAAAATTTTTTCAAAATTGTGAAAGTTTTGAGGATTCATCTGAGTTATGCAAAACCTTTAAAAAATTAATCGCTGCTTGTGCCTGCAAATGCGGCTGAAATCAGAAAAAGTCGGCGTTTGTCCGCCGATTTTGCGGTTGAAAAGTCATTCGGCGTTTAACTTTTCAGCGCGTTGATGAGCCACGCTTTCGCCATTCGCCAGTGACGTTTGACCGTGATCGGCGACACGCCGAGAACTTCCGCCGTTTCTTCGACCGACAAACCGCCGAAATAGCGAAGCTCGACCAGACGGCTTTTGAATTCGTCAATTTCCGCCAAATCTTTGAGCGCCTGATCGAGCCGGACGATTTCCGTTGACTGCTCACCGGCGACGATGATGATTTCATCTTCGAGCGAAGCGTTTTCCTGATTTCCGCCGCGTTTTTCGGCTTTATGTCGGCGGGCGTGGTCAATCAAAAGCTGGCGCATAATCGTCGCCGCGATGCCGACGAAATGCGCGCGGTTTTGCCAGTTGAGGCGATTTTGGTCAACCAGTTTGAGATATGCGTCGTGAACGAGCGCGGTCGGCTGCAAAGTATGATTCGCCCGTTCGCGGCTCAGATAATTAGCCGCGATTTTTTTCAGCTCTTTGTAAATCAAAGGAAAAATGTCGTTGACGACTTCTTTTTTTCCCGCCGAAAGCTGAAAAAGCAATTCGGTAACGTTTTCTGACATAAAATTTTCGAGTGAAAAAGCGATACGGAAATTTCACTTTATCATACGAATTTTTGTTTTTGCTCACAATTCATTTCGGCGAAATTTACGACAAATTTCCGCTTTGCCGATACTTTTTCCGATTCGTTTCGTTACGGAAACAGCCAGTTTTTTATGGAAAGAAAAACAAATATGCGGCAATCATCAACTAAGAGAAGTTCACAGGTTTAATACTATTAGACGACCATTTTGTTCGGCAGTTTCCCGATTTTCGCGCAAAAAAGCGCGGCGGAGCGATGAAAACAAGTGCGCGGAGCGATGAGACAACCGCCTTTAATCAGAAGCCGAAAAAAGCATGCAGAAAAAAAAATGCAAAGGAAATAACAGCGACGTTGCAATTTACAAATGCGAAATCAAAAACCCGTTGTTGCGGTTTACGGTCTGTGGTCGAACGCGGCGGGGTGAGATGATGATTGGAACTCGATTTGTAAAAGATTTGTAGCCGGAAAATTTGTTGAGGATAGCTAACGCGGACAAAAAACGGAATGCGCTCAAGCGGCTCGCGTCGGTTATTTACGTTTATAAATATTACCAATCTCAAACCGAAGCTCGCGCTCAAAGTTTTCAGCAAGCAGCTTTAACAATTTAATTCTTTAATTTTTGATATTTTCTCCGTTTTTACCGCGCGTTGAATAACACGCCGGAATTTTTGAGGAGGCGAAATTAACATAGCGGAGAACAGGAAAAATGAAAGCATTTATATTAGCGATTTCGGGTTTGATACTGACAAGTTGCACGTTCGCGCAGTCGCAAAACGACTCTGTTCCGAACGAACTCGTCGGAAAGTGGTATAAGGGCAGCACTTCGGCGTTGGGATTTCTTGATCGCCGAACGGGAATCTCCGACGCGGCGGGCGGCGACGGTTTCAGTTTTGAATTCAAATCGAACGGCACTTTCGTCAAAGCCGGAATGGTCAAAGCCGGTTCATACAGCTGTTCGACCATCGTTTTCGGTTACGAAACCGGAAAGTTTACGGCGACGGGTAATAATCTGAAAATGGCGGACAAGGAAAATTTCGTCAGCTACAAAGACAGCTGCAACCCGCACACCAACAGCGAGAAAAACGCTAAACTCGCGATCAAAGAATATCCGTATGAAATAAGGGATGACGAAGACGGCGACACCGTCCTTTGTCTGGCATACAAGGGCGGCGAAGAATGTTTTAAAAAAGCCGAAGCGTAATTTCAGGCAAACAATGTTTTTTGTTACATTTTTGAGTTTCGCGGTGTTTATTCAATAAATCGTCGGAGAAATTTCAATGTTTCTAAAACTTTTATTTAAATTCACCTTTACCACTTTCTTATTCTTCGGGATAACATTCGTCGTTTCCGGGCAATCGCGATCCGCCGAACTTCCCGACACGACGCTTGGCAGAATAATGCGCGAGTGGTTTCAAACCATCGAAGCGGGAAAAGAAGACGAGATTAAACGATTTGTCGAAACGCGTTTTTCGGCTAACGCGCTTCGTAATCAGCCGGATGCGGCGCAGATGTTTCGCAAAGTTTATGAGCAGAGCGGCGGTCTGGAAATCGTGCAGGTTACGCCGCCTGCCGGAGAATTTCCGATGGCGATTCTCGCTAAAAGTAAACGCGGCGAGCATTACATCCGCATCACGGTCGGCACGGACAATTTTGAAAAGGAAAAACTCGCCGGACTCGGAGTTGATCGAACCGAGAACCCGGCGATTCCGAAATTAAGTGAAATCAATCAATCGCTTTCCGACGCGGAAATGATCGCCGCCGTCAAAAAAGAAATTGAGCGGCGCGCCGCTGCGAAAGATTTTTCCGGCGTAGTTTTGCTCGCCAAAGATGACCGCATTCTGCTGCAAACGGCACACGGCTTGGCGGATGTCGAAAATAAAATTCCGAATTCGATGGAAACCAAATTTCATCTCGCTTCGACAGGCAAAATGTTTACCGCTGTCGCCGTCGCGCAGCTTGTCAAAGCGGGCAAAATGTCTTACGAAGACACGGTGGCGAAACTGCTGCCCGACTTTCCGAATCAGGAAATGGCGAGAAAGATTACGGTTCATCAGCTTTTGACGCATACCGCCGGAATGGGAACATTCTTCGGATCGCCGGGCTATGATGAAAACCGCACGTTTCGCCGCTCGACCGAAGAGATTTCAGTTTACGAAAACGAAAAGCTATATTTTAAGCCGGGCGCGCGCTGGCGTTACAGCAATGCCGGATACAGTTTGCTCGGCGCGATCATCGAGCGCGTTTCCGAGAAAACATATCTCGAATACGTGCGCGAAAATATATTCAAGCCGCTCAAGATGCGCGATACCGACACTAATCAGCCGGACGAGATTGCCAAAGGCGCGGCGATTTTATACACACAATCGCCCGCTGATCCGCTCGGAATAGAAGCATTCACGCCGAATCGAAAAATTCTCAAATCGCATGCGACCGGCTTCGGCGACGGCTCGGCGACCGCACTCGATTTATTCAAATTCGCCCGCGCTTACCGCACGGGAAAACTGCTCGGCAGGGCAACGACCGAACAAATCGCGACGGGGAAAATCAGCGACAGCGACAAAGGCGATTCGCGCTGGGGCTACGGCATCAGAGAAAGAATCATCAATGATACCATCGTGCGCGGGCACAGCGGCGGCGGACGCACGGACGTGCAGATGCTCTGGGAAAACGGGTATACGGTAATTGTCCAAACTAACCGAGTTCCGCTGCCGGCGACTGCGCTTTCCAATGAAATAATCGCTTTTTTGACTAAACAATTAAAAATGCGCGGAGAATCTAAAATGAAAAATCAAAAGAATTAAAAGCACGTAAAATCGGCGTGAACGATAAAATTTTTCGGTTGAAAATGACGAAATAAAATTTACCGTCAAACTCGCTTTGTTGAACAGCTTGATTCGTTGGAAAAATCGAAAGTTGATAATTCCTATTGGGCGAATGAGCTTTTTTTGTCTGGCAGGCTCGAAATACAAATAATCCACTGATAAAAGTGAAAAAAGCCGGTCATTCAATCCTGAGATTTCTAAACCGGACTGTGCCGAGCCAATCAATTTTTCTTAAAACAGCGGTTATGTGCCGACCAAACGGTAATTTGATGCAGTAATCAAATTTTTATCAAGAGTAAAACATGAATCCCCAAAAGCCCGTTTATTGGACGAGGTTATTTTTTGCGGTCAGCTTTCACCAAAAAGTCTTGTGCTGCTAGCGCCATCAATTTTTGATCGTGCCCGACTTTCGGCACATCAATCAAACGCCATTGTGTTTTTGAATTAACCGCTTTGATGCGATTGAACATAAAAGCGGCGCGTTCGAACCTGTTTTGTCCCTGCGCGTCGGCTTCGGGCGTTTTGCGCAACGCGCCCGCGCGCGAAGTGTCTGCCGTTCCGCGCATCAGAATAACCGGGCGCCGCGTCCAATCGAGCAGATTTTTTTTGGTGAATGAGAGCTGCGGATGCTTGAGTCCATACGAAAAAGCCGCGTTCAAATCAGGCAGAGTAAACCAGCCGGCGTTGGCGGCGATGGCGAAACGAACTTTGGCTTCTGGCTTAAAAAGCATCAAACGATGAACGAACTGCGCGCCCGCTGAATGACCGAAAATATCGAACCGTGCGGCAGCGATGCCGAAATCGGCGCGCAGTTTTTGATGAATTCCTTCGACCACCGTAAACGACCATTTCGAGCGCGCGTTCATCTCGCCTTTTCCTTCATCTTCGGTAAACACGTTGCCGAGATTGTAGCCGCGCGAACCGCCCCAATTTTTTTCGTCGAACGTCGGGCTGACCGCGATGTAATCATGCCGCGCAGCCCAATCCGTCCACGAGCTGATATATTCGTCCGAGTTGCGGTTTAAGCCGCTCATCACCACAATAATTCGCGTTTTCGGCGAAAGCGTTTTCGGAACGACGATGTAACACTGCACATCAGGATTGCCCGCGCTTTTAAAGATAAATGACGAAGCGGTTTCCGGCTCGAAAACCTGCACGTTTTGTGTCAGCTCGAAATTCTTGCCGCGCGCGTTGATTTGATACACGGTTTCTTTGCCGGAAATTTTGGGTAAATTAAAAGTAACTTTTGTGCCGGTCGCCGTCGCGACATCTTTGATTAAAACGGTTTCGCTGCTCGTTTCATCTGTTTCCAAACGATCAACACGCCATTCGATTGTTCCAGATTGAGCGTTTACTGCCGAAAAACTCTGCGCGCCCGCTAAACGCATCTCGGTTTTGGCAACGGTTTTTTTGATTTCGGCAAGCTGGAAACGCGCTTCGGCAACGAACGAAAAAAGCGCGACGATCAAACCGCAAAAGAGCGTTTTTACAAAATGTTTTCCTGAAAAAAAATTCATATAAATTAACAAAGTTATCCGGCGTTATTTAACGCCGAGAAGCGCCAGCACAATCAGCAAAGCGCGGCGACTGCCAATGTCGCTGCCCGTTGAATCCCATTGTTCGTCGAGCGAATGCGTGCCGCGTTCGCTGCCGCCGCCGTCAATCGTCAGCGCGGGAATGCCCAAGCTAATCGGGACGTTTGAATCGGTGCTCGAAGCGTTGAAATCGTTTTTCAGATTAAAAAATTGATTAGCGGCTGCTGCCGTTCGCACGATTTCGGCATTTTCCGATTGCGTTCCGGTCGGACGATTGCCGATTTCTTTGACTTCAACCGTCAATTTTCGCTCGCTCGTCCAGCGCGAATTTTCTTCTTCGAGCGCAGCTTGCGCGGCGCGTTTGAATTCCTGATTGATTTTTTCCAGTTCCGTCGCGCTTTCCGAACGCATATCCATTTCCAAGCTGGCAGTCCGGGCGATTGAATTGACGCTCGTTCCGCCTTCGACACGCCCGACGTTAAAAGTCGTTTTCGGTTTGGCGACAACTTGAAAACGCGAAACTTTTTCAATCAGCCTGCCGAGCGCGTGAATCGGATTCGGCAAACCGAACGCGCTGTAAGAATGCCCGCCCGCGCCCGTGTATGTGACGCGATACCGAAAGCTGCCGACCGCGCCGGTCGTAATTCCTAAACCGCCGCCGTCAATCGAAATAAAATGCGTGATTTTTCCCTTTAATTCCTGATTAAAAAGATGACGCGTGCCCTTTAAATCGCCTAAACCTTCTTCGCCGACATTCGCCACGAAAATTAAATTTCCGACGGTTTTTATTTGCTGCGCGTTTAATGTTTTGGCAATCGCCAGCAGCAAAGTTAGCCCGCGTCCGTCGTCGGAAATTCCCAAACCTTTATAAACGGTTCCGTTTCGGCGCACTTTCACGTCCGCGTTTTCGTCAAAAACCGTATCGAGATGCGCGGCTAAAACCAGCGTCGGAACTTTACCGCCGTCATTTCCCGGACGTTCGCCGATGACGTTGCCGACCGCATCAATTCGCACGTTTTGTAAGCCCAATTCGGTAAAACGATTTTTGAAATACGCCGCGCGCGTCTGTTCCTTAAAAGTCGGAGCCGGGATTTCGGTGATCGCGACTTGTTCATCAATCGTCTGTGATTCGATTGATTTGATGTATTCGAGCGCCGCTTGAATTTTTTTACTTTCCGCAAAATTTTTCAGCTCGTTCGGGGCGATTTGACCGCTCGCGACCGCGAGGCAGGCGAAAAGAGCGAGCCATAAAACTACAGAAATTTGATAAAATTTACGCATTGAAATTCGATTGATTTATTCGGGAAAAGCGCATTTTAAAGCGTTTATCAAAGGCTGCCATGATCTCGAATCGCGCCGAACGAGAGGTTCCTGTTCAACATGAATAAAAAGTCCGGGTTCAGGAGCGGTTTTCACTGAAGAGTTGCATGGATCGCGTTTTTCGCCGTTTGAAAAACGTCCCTGAACATTTGTCTGTGCGCCGAGCGGACAACTTCCCGCCGCGCCTTCAAAAATTCCGGCTTCGACTTTTTGTTTGGTCAGACAGCTCAACAGTTTGGAAGAATTTGAAGTCACGGTTTTCGTGCCGGAACTGATAAAAACATTCGGGCAGACAGCGCGTTCGATCATTCCGTGAAGCTGCACGGCGACGTTTTTCGGCTGTAAATTGATTAAAGTTTCGTGCGTCGTCTGAAAAACGGTCGCTGTGTTGTGCGCGACATCAGATTCGGGATAATCGGTCGTCTCCGCATCGCTGTTATTTGCGGAACCAGGCTGGCTGCATAAAGTTTCCTTTTTGTTGGCGCGACGATGCGAACCAGCCATCAGAAACGCGTTGGCACGAGTTTGCAAAAAAGCATCAATTCCTTCGATTTCCGTTCGCGCGTCAGCCACCGGATGCGTGATTTCAACGATCAGCGGATTTTTTGATTTGAGATCGAAAACGTAAATTCCCCAACCGGATTTGATTTTCGGTTCGTGCAAAACTATGTATTCGCGATTGGTTGAAACGTCGGTAAACAAAACGATTTGATAAGATGCGCTCAATTTTTTCAGAGATTTTTCCGCCTTTTCCAAATCATTTTTCAAAACGTCCTCGACGATTTTGCTCCAAGCCTTTTGTTCTTCTTTCGTCGGTGAACGATATTGGTCGGAATCTTTCGCAAACTGATTTTTGGCGGTTTCCTCGATCAATTCGGCGAGGATCCCC
>SXVE01000357.1 GCA_005790265.1 Acidobacteriota bacterium
AGTTGATTTGGAGAGAACTTCAACGACGATTGTCGGATTGAGCAGCACGTCAAATTCATCATCGGCGAATTCGGGTGTGCCGCAAACGACGACCACATCCGGGTAACCGTAACGCCCGGTTTTCATTCGCACGCGCATATCATTGGCGTAGCTTTCGCAGTCTTTTCCTTTGAGCTGAAAGCGAATTTCGGTGGCGGCATTTAAGCCAATCAAATTATGCTCGCGGCTTGCGCCCGCCATCTGGATTATTTCGCCGTCAAAAAATTCGTGCTTTTCTTCGGCTTCGCGCTCGAAAGCGAGGTATTCTTCATCGGTGTAAGTTTTCGGTTTAACGGCTAAATTGTTTTTGCTCATAGTAAGATTTTCTCCCGCGAAGATTTTAGCAGAATTGTCACGGCGAAAGTAATTTTTCCGCCGTTTCGATCAGCGCGCGCGGCTCGATTTTCGTTTTGTAGAAAACGACGTTTTCGCTTGTCCACAGCGGTTCTTCGCGCGAGCCGCGCAATTCGCTGGAAGCGGCGATGATGAAATTTCTGTAGCTCGCCGCGGCGAATTCCGCCAAAGTTTTTTGCAGCGATTTCGGCGTCCAAAAACCTAAAATATCGAGATAAACTTCTTTGTTTTCCGGCGAAATCAAAACCAAATCGGGAACGAACGTGATTTTGCCCAAATCTATCACTTTTTTGTTTTCTTCCAATCGCCAATCGGCGGCGAATTTCGCCCAATTTTTTAATAGCTTTTCGATGTCGGGATTTTTATATTCCGGCTGATCGAAACGATTGGAACGCAGCTCGGTTTGCTCGCTCGTCAGCTCGTAAAAAAGATTGCCGCTTTGTTTGTCGGCGATTTCGGCGCGCGCGCTCCAGTTTTTGCACAGCAAAAGCGCGGGCAGAAAAACCGACATCTGCACGCCGTATTTTTGCGAGCGGTGAAACAGCGAAGCCGCGCCGGTCAAAGTGATTTCGTAGCCGTTTTTTGAATTTCCGGCGACCGAATGAATTAAACCGAAATGTTTGATCCAGCCGAAAATCGCTCGGTAATTCGCCGCGTCCGACGGCGCAACTTTGATTTTCATTTCAACGCATTTATACAAAATCGCCTGCGCCTGCGCGAGATTGTAAACATCGAGCAAGTCTTCGGGCGCGATTGACTGAAACGAAATCAATCGCTGCTGCGCCGCTGAATCGGCGTAAAGATTGGCGAAAATCGTCGCCGCGTCCGATTTGAATTCGGCGGCGGCGATTTCCAAAATTTCGTTTTTGTTTTCCGAGTCGGGCGTGACGGGCGGCATTTTTCCGGCTTCGAGAAAAACTTTCTGCCGAATTTCAAACGGTTCGGCGGGCGCGCTAGTTTCAAATTCGGCGCGGTCGTCAAGCAGTTTGATTAATCCGCGCAGAATTTTGAAATCCGTTCCGGTGCCGACGTATTCTTCCAATTCTTTTTCGAGTTCGCCGCGCGTTTTTGTTGCGGATTCCTCAAAAATTTCGATTAAATTCGCCGCGTCGCGCAGGTAACCGGCGTCGTTCGTATTTATCAAGCGCGGAAAAATTTTGCCGCCGCGACGGAAATTGAGAGCCAAATCGGAAGTCAGCATTTTGTCTTAATTTAATTATAAAATCTGTTCAACTTTTTTTGTAAGTGTGCCAAAATTAAACGGACATTTCAAAACGCGGCTTTTCGGTTCGGTTCCGGCGCTTTTCGCTGAAGCCGAAGTTTTGAGCGGCGCGAAAAAGAGCGGTTTTTTAGCGGCAATAAATAATATCGCGATTGATGAAGCGCGGAAAGATTTTCAAAAGATAATCAGCATGAATGCAGCAACTGAAAACGTTGACGAACAAGACGATTTGCCAATCGCGGAACTGGTGCGCGTTTCCGTTTGGAAACTCGGCGGTTTGTCGTGGCGCACATTGCTCAAACGCGTGTGGGGCGAAATTTACGAAGGCGCGTTATTGACGCACGCGGCGGCGCTCTCATTTTATTTTTTGCTCGCGCTTTTTCCGCTGCTGCTGTTTTTGATTACGATGCTCGGATTTTTCGCCGAAGCCGGCAGCGAGCTGCGGTCGAGTCTTTTAACGACGCTCAGCCGCATCGTGCCGTTTTCGGCTTACACGTTGATTTTTACGACGGTTGACGAAATCGGGCGCAACGCCGACGGCGGAAAACTGTCGCTCGGTTTGTTAACGGCTTTGTGGGTTGCGTCGTCGGGAATTTTAGCGACCGGCGAAGCGCTCAATGCGATGTACGGCGTTAAAGAATCGCGTCCGTGGTGGAAAGTGCGTCTGTTCGGCGGCGGATTAACGATTGCGCTGGCGATTTTGATTATTTCGGCGCTGCTGATGATTCTTTACGGCGGCGAAATCGGCGAGGGAATCGCTAATTATTACAATCGCAGCGAGCTTTTCGCGACTTTGTGGGTGACGCTGCAAGTTCCTTTGATTCTTTTGTTCGTTCTTTTAGCGTTCGGGCTGATTTATTATTTTACGCCGAATTTATACGAACAGAAATGGTATTGGATTACGCCCGGTTCGCTGATCGCCGTGATTTTGTGGCTGCTCGTTTCGTTTCTTTTTCGCGTTTACCTGCGATATTTTGATTCGTACAGCCTGACTTACGGCTCGCTCGGCGCGGTTATTATTCTGCTTTTGTGGTTTTACCTGACCGGCGTCGCAATTCTGATCGGCGGGAAAATCAATGCCGAAATCGAAAACGCCGCCGCGCAAATCGGCGTTCCGGGCGCGAAGCTGCGCGGCGAAAAAACTCCGGAAACCAACGGCTGAAAAATTTCGCGCCCGTTTCAATGCCGGTTTCAATGCGGGTTTGAACGTTAATTTGCTCATCACAAAAATTTTGACACGGCGCGCATTTTATTTGTAACTTTTGCCGATCTCTGTGCGTATGAAAGTACATCAGCGGTTGCAGAGCGGTTATTTGTTCGTCCGAAAAAAAACAAAAGCGCGTTTACTTTCGGCTAAAGATAAATCGCTCGAAAAGCTAAGTTCTACCTGTTTTACCCGCAAAATTTCAGTTAAAAATTCAGGCGCGGTTTTATTGTTTCGCAAACGGACGCGCGAAGAAGTTTTCCTTTTCGCGCGTCGCTTCGCCAGCCGAAAAAGCATTGATTATTGAAAGCCCGTAAACGCCGTTATTTGGAGAAATCACGAGATGAAAAAAACATTTTGAGCCTTTTGGTCTTGCTCGCCGCGCACGCCGCGATTTTCGCGCAGAGCGGCGGCGCACCGACTTTGTTTCGCCAGCCGGCGATCAGCCGCACGGAAATCGTTTTTTCGTACGCCGGAGATTTATGGACGGTGGCGCGCGCGGGCGGCGATGCGCGGCGTTTGACGACCGGCGTCGGCGTGGAAACGAATCCGTATTTTTCGCCCGACGGAAAAACGATTGCTTTTACCGGCGATTATGACGGCAACACCGACGTTTACACCGTTCCGGCGACGGGCGGCGTGCCGAAACGCATTACTTATCATCCGGCGCTCGACGAAGTCTCCGGCTGGACGCCGGACGGCAAAAACGTGCTTTTTACTTCGACGCGCAACAGCAGCTCTAATTATTCGAGGCTTTTCAGTTTTCCGGCGGACGGTGCGGGATTGCCGGTCGAGATGCCGCTGCCGATGGTTGATCGCGCGTGGATGTCGCCGGACGGAAATTTCGTCGCGTATGAGCCGCTGACGCAGTGGCAGCCGGATTGGAAACGCTACGCGGGCGGACAAACGCAGCCGATTTGGATTGCTAAAATGTCCGATTCGACAATCGAAAAACTGCCGCGCACAAATTCCAACGACAAATGTCCGATGTGGATCGGCGACAAAGTTTATTTTCTCTCGGACAGAAACGGCGGCACGGTTTCGCTTTTTTCGTTCGACACGAAATCGAAAAACGTCGAGCAAATTGTTGCCAATAACGGTCTCGACATCAAATATGCGTCTGCGGGCGGCGACACGATTGTTTACGAGCAGTTCGGCACGATTTATACGCTCGATGCCGGGTCGAAAAATCCGAAAAAAGTAAATATTCGCGTTGCCGGAGATTTTCCCGGCGTGCGTCCGCGTTACGAAAAAGTCGGCGGCAGAATATCGAATGCGGCGATTTCACCGACCGGCGTGCGCGCTGTGTTTGAAGCGCGCGGCGAAATTATTTCCGCGCCCGCCGACAAAGGCGACACGCGCAATTTGACGAACACGGCGAACGTGATGGAGCGCGATCCGTCATGGTCGCCGGACGGCAAGTGGATTGCATATTTCTCCGATGAATCCGGCGAATACGCGCTTCATCTGCGCGATCAGACCGGAATGGGCGAAGTCAAAAAAATTCGTCTCGGCGACGGCGCGCCCGGTTTTTATTCGTCGCCGGTGTGGTCGCCGGACAGCAAAAAAATCGCTTACAACGATCAGCACGTCAGCCTTTGGTTCGTTGATGTCGAATCGGGTAAAAATACGAAAGTTGACCAGAACACTTACGGCGATTTCGGCGACGTTCTAGAACCTTCGTGGTCGCCGGACAGCCGCTGGCTCGTTTATCCGAAACAGCTGGATAATCGCCTGCGCTCGGTTTTCCTTTATTCGCTCGACAAAAATCAGGCAAGCCCGATCACCGACGGACTCGGCGACGCGCGGCACACGATTTTCGACAAAAGCGGCAAATACGTTTTCTTTACCGCGAGCACGAACATCGGCGCGTCAATCAGTTTCGCCGATCTTTCGGGCATCGCGCAGCAAACTTCGCGCAATGTTTACGCGGTCGTTTTGCGCAATGATACGCCGTCGCCGCTCGCGCCCGAATCGGACGAGGAAAAAATTCAGCCGGAGAAAAAAGACGCGCCGCCGGTCGTAATGCCGAACGCGACGCCGATGCCGCCGACAACTTCAGCCGCCGCGCCGTCTCCGGCAATCGCGGCACCAACGCCGACAACGCCCGAAACTGTTGCTTCGCCGACTCCGACGCCCGCGCCGACGCCGAAAAAAGAAGCGGAGCCGACGCGCATTGATCTCGACGCGATTGACCAGCGCGTGATTACGATTGCGCAGATTCCGGCGCGGAATTTCAACGGGCTTTACGCCGGAAAAGCCGGAATCGTGTACGTTACCGAAATACCGCAAGTCGCCCCGACTGCCGGACCTTTCGGTTTGACGCTGCACAAATTCGATCTCGAAAAACGCAAGTTTGAAGAAGTAAAAACCGGCGTCACTAATTTCAACGTTTCGGCAAACGGCGAAAAAATGCTGTATTCCTCGGGCGTGTGGAATCTGGTTTCGACGACGGTTCCAACTCGTCCGGGCGAAGGCATCGTGAAAACCGCCGAAATGGAAGTTTACGTTGACCCGCGCGCCGAGTGGAAACAGATGTTCGGCGAAATCTGGCGCGGCGAACGCGATTTCTTTTACGATCCGAACGCGCACGGACTCGACCTCGAAAAAGCGAAAAACCTTTACGCGCCGTATCTCGAAGCGGTCGTTCACCGCGACGATTTAAATTACCTGTTTCGCGAAATGGTCAATCAAATCGGCGTCGGACACACGTTTGTCAATGGCGGCGATATGCAGCGCCCGGCACCGGTTTCGGTCGGACTTTTGGGCGCGGATTATAAAATTGAAAACAATCGCTACCGTTTCGCTCGCGTTTACAACGGCGAAAACTGGAATCCGCAGGCGCGCGCGCCGCTCACTGCGCCGGGCGCGAACGTCAAAGCGGGCGAATATTTAATCGCCGTGAACGGGCGCGACGTGAAAGCGACCGACAACGTTTATAAATATTTTGAAAGCACCGCCGGAAAACAAATCGTCATCAAGGTCAGCCAAAACCCGGATGGAGCGGGCGCGCGCGAAATCACGGTTGTTCCGACCGGCAGCGAACAGGGTTTGCGCAATCTCGCGTGGATCGAAGACAATCGCCGCAAAGTAGATCAATTGAGCGGCGGCAAACTCGGCTACGTTTACATTCCGAACACCGGCGGCGCGGGTTATGCGAGTTTCAATCGCTATTTTTTCGCGCAAACCAATAAACAAGGCGCGGTGATTGACGAACGCTTTAACGGCGGCGGATTGTTGGCGGATTACGTCGTCGAGTATTTGAAACGCTCGCAGCTGGCGAAAATCGCGTTTCGCGACGGCAAAGACTGGAATGTTCCCGCCGGTGCGATTTACGGACCGAAAGCGATGCTGATTAACGAGCTTGCCGGTTCGGGCGGCGACGCGATGCCGTGGTTTTTCAAAAAATCAAACGTCGGCGCGCTGATCGGCAAAAGAACGTGGGGCGGTTTGGTGCGCGCTTCGGGAATGCCGACTTTGATGGACGGCGGCAGCATTACGGCTCCGAACGGCGCGGTTTACGGACTCGAAGGCGAATGGGAAGTCGAAAACGTCGGCGTCGCGCCGGATATTGAAGTCGAATACGATCCGGCGATGTGGCGGCAGGGACGCGATCCGCAGCTCGAAAAAGCGGTCGAATGGCTGCTGAGCGAGTTGCAAAAAAATCCGCCGAAAGAATACAAACGCCCGGCGTATCCGAACTACCACAAAAATTCAGGTTTGGGACGACAGCAGCAGTGATGGTTCAGGATTTGAGATTCAAAATTTAAAGTCAGAAAACAAAGCCTTGAATTCTAAATTCTGAATCTTGAATTCCAAATTCCGAAATCTGCCAAAGAGCAGGAGAAATCAATGAGTAAAACATTTTTCGTACTTTCGTTTTTGTTAATTTGCGCCACTCTCGCGTCAGCGCAAACATCGTCCGCGCCAATGCTGTTTCGGCAGCCGACGATGAATCAAACGGACATCGTTTTCGTTTACGCGGGCGATTTGTGGCGGGTTGATCGCGGCGGCGGCGCGGCGATTCGCTTGACGAGCGGCGCCGGAACGGAAACCGCGCCGATTTTTTCGCCGGACGGAAATTCGATTGCTTTTACCGGCGAATACGACGGAAACGTTGACGCCTTCGTGATTCCGGCAAGCGGCGGCGAGCCGAAACGCATCACTTATCATCCGGGCGCCGATCAAGTCGTCGGCTGGACGCCCGACGGAAATTCAATCGTTTTTCTCTCGACGCGCGCAACCGGAATGCCGACGCCGCGAATGTACACGATGCCGATTTCCGGAGTCGGTTTGCCGAACGAGCTGCCGTTTCCGATGGCGGGCGGCGCGGCTTCTTTTTCGCCGGACGGCGCGCGCATCGCTTATATGCCGCTCGCACCGGCGACGGCGCAGTGGAAAATGTATCGCGGCGGACGAACGGCGAAAATCTGGATCGGCAATCTGGCGGATTCGTCGGTCGAAGAAATTCCGCGCACGAATTCCAACGATTACGCGCCGATGTGGATGAACGATAAAATCTATTTTCTCTCTGACCGCAACGGCAAAAACGTCACGCTTTTTTCCTACGACACGAAAACGAAACGAGTCGCACAGGCGATTAACAACAGCGGACTCGATTTGAAAACCGCTTCCGCCGGTGCGGGCGCGATTGTTTACGAGCAATTCGGCTCGATCAACGTTTTCAATCCGAATTCGGGCAAAAGCGAACGAATAAACATCAACTTAAGCGGCGATCTGGCGCAAGTGCGACCGCGTTACGAGCGCGTGGCGCCGCGTATTCAAAACGTCGCGATTTCGCCGACCGGCGCGCGCGCCGTGTTTGAAGCGCGCGGCGAGATTTTAAGCGTGCCGCTCGAAAAAGGAAACGCGCGCAATTTGACCAACACGCCCGGAGCTGCCGAACGCGATCCGGCGTGGTCGCCGGACGGTAAATGGATTGCGTATTTCTCGGATGAATCGGGCGAATACGCGCTGCATCTGCGCGATCAAACCGGAATGGGCGAAGTCAAAAAAATCTCTCTCGGAAATCCTTCGTCGTATTTTTACCAGCCGCATTTTTCGCCGGACAGCAAAAAGATTTTGTTTACCGACAAGCGTTTGAACGTCTGGTATTTAGACATTGAAAAAGGCGCGCCAATCAAAGTTGACACGACCGTTTACGAAAATCCGTTTCCCGTGCTCGATCCGTCGTGGTCGCCCGATTCCAAATGGATCGTTTATACGAAACAATTGAAAAATCGTTTGTGCGCCGTTCACGTTTACTCGCTCGATTCCGGCAAAGCGA
>SXVE01000358.1 GCA_005790265.1 Acidobacteriota bacterium
GATTTGCGCCGTCCGCGTCTGCACAGTCATTTCAATATGGAAAACACGCAGGGGTTGACGAACTATCTATCGGGCGAGAAAAATACCGAGCATTTAATCAAAACATTCAAAGAATTGCCGCGGTTGAAAGTGATTACGAGCGGTCCGATTCCGCCGAATCCGGCGGAGCTTTTAAGCTCGAATGAAATGAAGAATCTTTTGCAGTATCTGCGCGGCAACTACGCGCACATTATCATTGATTCGCCGCCCGCAATTTCGTTTACCGATGCCGCCGTTTTGTCAACGTTGGTTGACGGCGTTGTTTTAGTCGCGATGGCGGGCAAAAGCTCGCTGCATTTGATGCGGCGATTTAAACAGCGTTTGAGCAATATCGGAGCGCGCATTTACGGCGTTGTGCTCAACGGCATCAAAGCCAATTCGTCGGATTACGATTATTACGGTTACGGCTCGACTTACAGTTATTACACGGCAGGCGAATACGACGATTCGACGCCGATAATGGAAGATGTCGTTTCCGTACACGATACGAAAAATTAAATTTCAATCGAAATAAAAAAGAGAGCGCAAATTGACTCAATCAATCTGCGCTCTCTTTTATTGTAATTTTTTGCTCTTAGTTTTGTTCCAAAAAATCGGCGAGCGATTTTTTCCATTCCGGCATTGCCAACAGTCCGAATTTTTCGCTGAACAGACAAGCCAGTTTTGAACTTGAAGGACGCGGCGCGGGACGCTTCAAATCGTGCGCTGATGAAGACTCAAGCAATTCGGTATCGAAATTCTTGATGCGGCATAATTCTCTCGCAAAACCGGCGTAGCTTGTCCCGTCACCGGAATTCGTCACGTGGTAAATTGACGGCAAATCGAGTTCGGCGAGTTCGCGCAATCTGACGGCTAAATCGCCGGCAAAAGTCGGCGTTCCGTAAGAATCTTCAATCGCTTTGATTTTTTTGCCGTCGGCGAGCAATTTGTGCATGATGCTCAAAAAATTCGTTCCGCCCGCGCCGTAAATCCAGCCCGAACGAACAATGATCGAGCGCGCATAAGCGTCGCGCACTTTGATTTCGCCCGCCAATTTAGATTTTCCGTAAACACCCTGCGGATTCGGCGTATCGCGCTGCGTGTAAAAACCGCTGTTCGCGCCGTCAAAAACGTAATCGGTTGAAATTGTAACAAAAGCGCAGTTGATTTTTTTGGATGCGAGCGCCAAATTTTCCGCGCCGGCGGCGTTTGCCGCGTAGCACTTTTCGATTTCCGTTTCCGCGCCGTCAACATTCGTGTAAGCCGCGCAGTTGATGACGGCATCGAATTTTTCGTTTTCAAAAAACTCGAAAACCGTCGTCTGATCGGCAATATCAAGTTCCTGACGCGTTTTACTGACGACTTGATCGCCGAGATTGCGGCAGTGTTCGATTGTGGCACGTGCGACCATTCCGTTCGCGCCGGTAATTAAAATTTTCATCACTTTCTGGTTTACGCGCTCAAACTCGCGCCATACATTTTTTGGTAGTAATCGCGGTAAGCGCCGTTGCGGATGTGGTTCGTCCAATCCTGATTTTCCTGATACCAGCGAATCGTTTTTTGCAAACCTTCTTCCCACGTCGTCTGCGGTTTCCAGCCGAGTTCGTTTTCAGTTTTCGCCGCATCAATCGCGTAACGCCGGTCGTGTCCGAGGCGGTCGGTCACATATTTAATCAAGCTGTGCGGTTTGCCGAGCGCGTCGAGAATTGACTGGACGACTTCGATATTTTGCCGCTCGTTGCGCGCGCCGACATTATAGATTCCGCCTTTTTCGCCTTTTTCATAAGCCAGCCAAATGGCGCGCGCGTGATCTTCGACATAAATCCAGTCGCGCACGTTTTTGCCGTCGCCGTAAACCGGCAGCGCTTCGCCGTTCATCGCGTTGGAAATCATCAGCGGAATCAGTTTTTCGGGAAATTGGCGCGGACCGTAATTGTTGCCGCAGCGCGTGATTACCGTATCAACGCCGAACGTTTCGCGCGCGGCGCGCACGAAGTGTTCGGCGGCGGCTTTCGATGCGGCATACGGAGAATTCGGCTCAAGCGGCGAATCTTCGCGAAAAAATGCCGTGTCGTCTTCGGGCAGCGTTCCCATCACTTCGTCGGTCGAAACCTGAATAAACCGGCGCACATTTTTCGCCCGCGCCGCGTCAATCAAAACTTGGGTTCCGAGAACGTTCGTCAAAACAAACTCGCTCGCCGAACTGATCGAACGGTCAACGTGCGATTCGGCGGCGAAATTAAAAAGCGCGTCGGCATTTTCCGGCAGTGCCTGTAAAACCGCGTCTTTATCACAAATATCGCCTTTGATAAATTTGTGCCGCGTGGCATCCAAACCCTTCAAATTTTCCAGATTTCCGGCGTAAGTCAACGCGTCGAAATTGATAATCTCGACATCAGATGTTTCTTCCAGAACGAGTTTAACAAAAGCCGAACCGATAAATCCGGCGCCGCCGGTGACAAATATTTTTTTCATAATAGTTAATGATTAAAGTTAATAAGTATGTTGGATTAATAAAAAAGCTAACAAAAGCGGATATTTTCCATATCAATCATAAATTATTCGCGCGAATTTTGAGAATCGGCTGATGATTATTCGCCGAAATGCTCATTTGTTTAACTGTCGCATTTGTTTGAGCAAAACATCAGCATATTTTTTCGGCGAATTGATGTTTTTCAAAATTATTTTCCCGTCATTTTCATTGGCATTTTCGATTATCAAATCGCCTAATCCGAACAATCTCTGTGCCGGCGTCGCCGCGACGGTGACGTCCTGAATCGTGCGCAGCGGAACGTTTCTCGTTTGTTTGGAAATCAAACCGCGATCAATTTCAATTTTCGCATCGGTCAGCGTATAGCGAATTAATTTTTGGCGGAAATGGTAAAAAGCGGGAATTAAAAGCAGTGCCAGCCCGAACAATACGTAAATCCAGCCGGAAATATTGATGCCGATCAACTGGTCAAAAAACGTCAGCGCGGCGACGAGTAAAAGCGCGCCGAAAATCGTCAGCCCATAACCGATTTTGACAAATAACATCGTCGGGCTGACCGAAAAAATGTGTCTTTCCTCGTCATTTTCCGCCGTGCTCACTTGGATTTTCGACGGGCGCGCGATTCGTGTTTCTTCTTCCGCTTCAAGCATTTTCCCGCACTTTTGGCAGTAAATCGCTTCGACAGAATTTTTCGAGCCGCAGTTTGTACAAAACATATCGTGTATTCGAAATGAAAACGAATAATCTCCGCTTTCAGCATTCTAAATCAAACCGGCGAATTTCGGTAATCGCGCACAAAAATGCGGCTGGAAATCGTTCCAGCCGCGAGTTTTTTTAGGATGAATGTTGAGAATGCGAGAATTTTGAGCGAAATCGCAAAACTAAAAAATTATTGATTAACGAGACGCATTCTGCCGTCCGGCATTTTGATCGCCATCGGATTCGATTCGTAAACGTTGAGCGGCGCTGCTGCTTTTGATTCAAGCTTGGCGGCTTGCTCGGTGCTGACCTGGCGGATTGAGCGCGCGAAAGTCGGGCTGGAAATGGAATTGTAGCGCGACGTAATTCGCCGCACGTATTCCTGCGTTTCGCGGTACGGCGGAACTTGCCACCCGTATTTCATCACCGCGCTTTCACCGGCATTGTAACCGGCAAGCGCGAGAACGACGTCGCCGTTAAACGTATCGAGCAGCCAGCGCATATATTTCACGCCGGCTTCGATGTTTTGTCGCGGATTGTAAATTTCGGTAACGCCGAAACGCCGCGCGGTCGCCGGCATCAGTTGCATCAATCCGCTCGCGCCTTTGTACGAAGTCGCTTTTAATTTGAAAGACGATTCCTGATGCATTTGCGAGTAAATCAAAAGCGGATCAATGTTGTAGCGTTTTGATGAATCAACGATATACGAATCGAACTCGATATTTCCCGTCGTAAAACCTTTCATACTCGAACCGGAATTCATCAAAAATTTCGCGTAATCCGTGTTTTTTCTCAATTCTTTGGCGGCAAATCCTTCCTGCACATTCATTTTTACCTGCGCCGTCTTTTTAATTAACTGCTTAGTTTTTGGTTCTGTTTTAGCGACATTCATCGGCGGAACGGTCGGCGTTGCGACTTGCACGCCGCCGGAAGTGTCGAAATTATCGAAAACTCGAACGCGGTTTTGCGCGCTTGCCGAAGCGCACAGCGAAAAGCAGATCAAGACAGCAAAATAAAATCTTTTCATAGATTAATTCGGTCAAACGAAGATATTTAAAGTTGATTTTTGAGAATGAAGTGCGTTGATTCGGCTCGCCAATTCGAGCGTCTATTAATAAAGAAATTGAGAAAGAGTGGCAGTTTCCAAAAAAAATTAACAAATTTTAACATTGTTTGTAAAACCCGAAATTTAAACGCACGGCTTGCTAATAATTCCGAACAAATGTATTTTGTGTAAACATTTAATTCAATCAAAAAATTTTCAACTCGAAAATCAAAAAGGAGAATGCTTCTTAATGAACAGAAGTAAGGAAAAACACGTTTCCATGAAAACGGATTTGTACTTTTTTGAAGGTAAAAGCGATTCCCTGTTCGTCGGCATCGGTTTGCTGCTGCTGATTCTTTTTTTGTGCAGCGGATTTTTTTAATCGCGAAAAGAATTCAATCGCAGCTATTTCTCCAAAACGAAATTAATCTCGCCTCGCCAAAAAACATTTTCCCGCTTTGTCCTTCACACTTCTTCTTTTATCTTTGATTTATGCTGTATCTCTCGCAAATTATCGGTCGTCCGATTTTCGACGCGCGCGGCGACAAAATCGCCGTCATCAATGACGTTATTGTGCGTTACGGCGAAGAGGATTATCCGCCGGTCATCGGAATCATCGCGCGTTATCGCCGCCGCCAATTCTTTATTCCGAATCGCGACGTTTCGGATTTGGGCGAAACCGGCGCGAGAATGCGTTCGACCGTTCTCGATCTGACTCCGTTTATGCGGCGCACGGGCGAGGTTCTGCTTGGCAAAGATGTTTTGGACAACCAACTGATTGACGTTGACGGAAAACGAGTCGTGCGCGTCAACGACGTGCAGTTGATTAAAGCCGCCGAACTCTGGCGCGTGACCGGCGCGGACGTTTCCCTGCAAGGATTCGTGCGCCGTTTAATGCCGAAAGGTTTTTACGGCAGCGACCGTCCGGTCGAAGTGATTGATTGGGCGGACGTCGGTTATCTGGCGACCGATTCGGCGTCGGCGACCGTTCAGCTCAAATCTTCCAAAGACAAACTTTCGCGGCTTCATCCGGTTGAAATCGCGCAGCTTGCCGAAACGCTTTCGCCGATTCACCGCACGGAAATCGTTGAATCTTTAGACGACGAGATCGCTGCCGACACGCTCGAAGAAATGTCTACGGAAAACCAGGCGAGAATTTTGGAAGAAATGGACGAAGAACGCGCCGCCGATATTCTCGAAGAAATGTCGCCCGACGACGCGGTTGACGTTTTGGGCGAAATGGACGAAGAAAAAGCGCAGGAGCTTTTTAATTTGATGGAAGGCGAAGAAAAAGCCGATGTCGCCGAGCTTTTGCCGTATGAACACGACACGGCGGGCGGTTTGATGACAACGGAATTCATCGTTTTTCCGCAAAATTTAACGGTCGCGCAGGCGATTGCGCGTCTGCGCGAAATGGCGGAAACGCCGAATATGATTTATTACCTGTACGTCGTCGAAGAAGAAAATTCCTGGAAAATTCGCGGTTTGATTACGCTGCGCAGCTTGATTTTAGCTGACCCGACTTACAAGCTCGCCGAAGTGATGCGCGATCAATTTCAATCAGCGCATCCGCACGATTCGGCGGAAGCCGTCGCGCAAAAAATCTCCGAATATAATCTGCTCGCGCTGCCCGTGATTGACGACGAAGGCGATATTGCCGGAATCGTGACGGTTGACGACGCGATGGAAATTTTGCTGCCGAAAAACGTACAGAAACGCCTGCCGCGTCTTTTCGGGTAATATTCGGAAAAATAAGCTATAATTTTTCTACCGAAATTCAAAAATTCGATGTAAAATAAACGTCTGCGCATTGAATTTTTCGAGTCGCGTTAAATTAATAAGATTAAAAAAAGGAGTTTTGAACGAAATGAAACGAGCAAGCATTTTTTCGACCGCAATTTTCGCAGTTTTCGCAATTTTCGCTTTTGCTTCGGCTGCCGCCGCGCAGACGAATTTTGCCGTCGGCTCGACGCTGGAGAATTTTTCGCTGTCCGACATAAACGGTAAAAGTCATTCTTTCAACAGTTTAGCCGGAAAAAACGGCACGGTTCTGGTTTTTCTTTCGGCGCAATGTCCGGTTGTCAAAGCGTACAACGAACGCGTCAATCAAATTGCCGCCGAATACCAATCAAAAGGAATTAATTTCATCGGCATCAATTCCAACGCAACCGAATCGCTCGATTGGGTTAAATCAAACGCGGCGGAAGTCGGCTACAAATTTCCCGTTTTGATTGATAAAGGCAACGTTTACGCCGACAAGCTCGGCGCGACCGTGACGCCGGAAGTTTATTATTTCGATGCGAAAAACGTGCTCGTTTACCACGGCGCGATTGACAACGACCGTTCGGGCAAAAACGTTTCCGAGAATTTTTTGAAAACCGCTTTTGATGCGAAATTAAGCGGCAAAGCGATCACCAAAACAAAATCGAGCGCGTTCGGCTGTTCGATCAAACGCGTTGCTGATTAAGATCAGTTTTGCTTTTACCGAATAAAATCAACGGCGTTTGAAGTTTTGATTCGATTGCGTTTTCCCATCAACAAAGCCGAAAATAAAACTTCAGACGCTTTTTCCGTCTCTCGCCAAAACTTCAAAAAACAACCAATGAAATTTTTATCGTTTTCTAGCGTTCGCGCGCTCAAATCAATCTCGATTGCATTTATTTTCACGCTGGTTTTTTGTTTTTCAACGGCGGCGCAGACAAAAAGCGCCGGTAAAACCGCGACGAAAAAAAAGCCGTCGGCGACCAATCTGCCGAAAATAAAACAGGTTGACGCCGCCGGATTAAAAAATCTTTTGAAAACCAACGGGAAACCGCTGCTCGTCAATTTTTGGGCGACGTGGTGCGATCCGTGCCGCGAAGAATTTCCCGATTTAGTGAAAATTGACGCCGATTACAAAGGAAAAATTGATTTTGTCACCGTTTCGCTCGACGAACCGGAAGAAATCAACACGACGGTTCCAAAATTTCTTGCGGAAATGAAAGCGGAAATGCCCGGTTATTTGCTCGAAACGCCCGACGAAGATGTTGTCATCGGCTCGGTTTCCAAAGATTGGCAAGGCGGTTTGCCGTTTACGATTTTGTACGACGCGAGCGGCGCGGCGGTTTATTCGCGAATGGGCAAAGTGAAAATTGACGTGCTTCGCGCGGAGCTAAATAAGATTCTTAAACCGAATGCAACAGCAACGGCTGAAATCAAAGAAATTAAAAATCTGCCGAAAGTGAAAAATATTGACGAAGCCGACTTGAGTAAATTTATTGAAGCGCGTAAAGAAAAATCGCGTCCGCTTTTTATCAATTTTTGGGCGACGTGGTGCAAACCGTGCGTCAAAGAACTTCCGGATTTGATGAAAATTAAAAAGGAATTTGCCGAACGCGAAATAGATTTTATGCTCGTTTCAACCGACAGCATCGGTTCGATGGACGAACGGGTCGCGCTTTTTCTGCACGGAATAAACTACACCGCGCCGTCATATCTCTTAAAAGTGAAAAATAAAGACGCGATGTTCACATTGATGCCTTTCTGGAACAACAATCTGCCGTTTACGGTAATTTATGACAGCGACGGCAAAGTCGCGTTCGCGTACGCCGGAATCGTCGAACCGAAACGACTGAAAAAAGAAATCGAACAGGTTCTGCCGAAAAATCTCGCCGGCAATTAAATTCTCTGATCCAACCGACCGGAAAACTTTGCGCCGAATTCGTTTTACGATACACTCATTCATTTAAATTTCAACTCGAAGGAAAAAAAACGAAACGGCAATGGCAATTACTCCTGAAATCATCAAACAACACGGATTTACCGGCGAAGAATACGAAAAAGTTTTACAGATAATGGGACGCGAGCCTTCGATGACGGAACTCGGAATTTTTTCCGTAATGTGGTCGGAACATTGCAGTTACAAATCTTCACGCGTTCATCTGGGGCGACTTCCGACGACCGGCGAACGCGTTATCGTGCCGCCCGGAGAAAACGCCGGAGTCGTGGACATCGGCGATGATTGGTGCGTCGCTTTCAAAGTCGAATCGCACAATCACCCATCGTTTATCGAACCGTTTCAGGGCGCGGCGACCGGCGTCGGCGGAATCTTGCGCGACGTTTTCACGATGGGCGCGCGTCCGATTGCGGCGATGAATTCGCTGCGTTTTGGACATTTGAACGATGAAAAACACGGCAACCGCAACATTTCGATTTTGAAAGGCTGCGTTGACGGCATCGCGCATTACGGCAACGCGTTCGGCGTCCCGACCGTCGGCGGCGAAGTGGTTTTTGACGAAGCGTATAATCTAAATCCGCTCGTCAATGCGTTTGCGCTCGGCATCGTGCGCAGAGATCAAATCTTTTTCGGCAAAGCGGAAGGAATCGGCAATCCGATTTTATACGTCGGCGCAAAAACAGGACGCGACGGCATTCACGGCGCGACGATGGCATCGGCGGAATTTGACGAAGAAGCGCTCGAAAAACGTCCGACCGTACAGGTCGGCGATCCGTTTTTGGAAAAGTTACTTTTGGAAGCGTGTTTGGAAGCGATGCGTTCGGGCGCGATTGCCGGCATTCAGGATATGGGCGCGGCGGGTTTAACCTCGTCGTCGGTCGAAATGGCATCGCGCGCCGGAACCGGTTTGGATTTAGATTTGACGCTCGTTCCGCAGCGCGAAACCGGAATGACGGCGTACGAAATGCTTTTGAGCGAATCGCAGGAAAGAATGCTGATCGTCGCCAAATCCGGCAGGGAAAAACAGGTCGTTGATATTTTCAAAAAATGGGATTTGGATGCGGTCGTCATCGGTAAAGTCGTTGAAGGCAATCGTTTGCGCGTTTTTCACAACGGCGTTTTAGAAGCCGATATTCCGGTTGACACGGTAACGGATGCCGCGCCGAAATACAATCGTCCGATGATCGAACCGAAAAATAATAAGGAGAAAAGAGAAAA
>SXVE01000359.1 GCA_005790265.1 Acidobacteriota bacterium
ACCGAATTAGCAAAATCCGTTCGATAGCGGAAAATATTTATCGAGCCGAAACGATTTACGCAAAAGATGAAATTTGTATTTACCTGTAAATTATTGATTGTGTTTGCTTTGTGCGCACTGTCGCTAAACGCGCAGACGACCGCAAAACCGACGCTTTATTTGGTCGGCGATTCGACGGTGAATAACTCCGGCGAAGGATTTCAAGGTTGGGGCAATGTCGTCGGCGAATTTTTCGATCCGGCGAAAATCAACGTCGTTAATCGCGCGCGCGGCGGTCGCAGCTCGCGGACTTTTTACACGGAAAATTTGTGGAAACAGGTCGCTGACGAATTGAAAAGCGGCGATTTCGTGCTCATTCAATTCGGACACAACGACGGCGGCGCGATTGATAAAGAAAAATTTCGCGGCTCGATTCGCGGCGTCGGCGACGAAAGACAGGAAATTACCGGACAAAACGGACAGCCGGAAACGGTTTACACGTTCGGCTGGTATCTGCGCAAATTCATCGCCGACGCGCGAGCGAAAAACGCGACGGTTGTTTTGCTTTCGCCCGTTCCGCGCAACCAGTGGAAAGATGGAAGCGTGAAACGCGAAAACGAATCGTACGGCAAATGGTCGCGCGAAATCGCCGAAAAACAAAAAGTCGCGTTTCTCGATTTAAACGAAATCACCGCGAAAAAATACGAAAAAATCGGCGCGGAAACGGTTAAAACGCAGTATTTTACGACGAAAGATAACACGCATACATCGGCTGCCGGCGCGAAAATCAACGCCGAATCGGTCGTCGAAGGTTTGCGCAAATTAAAAAACGTTTCTTTGAGAAATTACCTTTTGAAAAAGTGAACGGCGGCAAGCCGCGAAGTTTTTTTTGATCAGCAACAGGCAAAACAAATTTTGACGAGATTTGCGGCATTCACTTTTTCAATCAAATTATTTTTTGATTTTTGTTAAAAAAACATTTTGAAAGTTTCGCTTTTCATCACTTGTCTGGTTGACCAGCTCTGCCCGAATGTCGGCGTCGCGGCGGTCGAAGTTCTGCGCCGCGCCGGTTGCGAAGTCATCTTTGACGAACGCCAGACTTGCTGCGGACAACCGGCTTTTAATACCGGCTATCGCAAGGAAGCGCGCAAATTTGCCGAGCGATTCATCGAGATTTACGAAGAGTCCGAAGCCGAATATATCGTTTCGCCGTCCGGTTCCTGCACGGCAATGGTCAAACATTTTCACGAGCTTTTTCCCGACGATCAAAACTGGCGCGAAAGATGCAAAAAAATCGCGGCGAAAACCTACGAATTCAGCTCTTTTTTGGTTAACGTGTTGAAAATCGAAAATTTGAACGCGAAGTTTGACGGCAAATTAACCTGGCACGACGCGTGTCACGGTTTGCGCGATTTAAACATTCGACGCGAGCCGCGCAAACTTTTGCAAAACGTTGAAAAAGCTGAGTTTGTCGAATTACAGGGCGCCGACGTGTGCTGCGGTTTTGGCGGAACTTTTTCCGTCAAATTTCCGGAAATTTCGGCGGCGATTCTCGATAATAAAATCGAAGCGATTGAAAAAAGCGGCGCGGATTTTGTTGTTTCGTGCGACGCGAGCTGTTTGATGCAAATCGGCGGCAGATTATCGCGCATCAATTCAAAAGTAAAACCGCTGCACATTGCGGAAATTTTGGCGGCGCAGGAATGAAGATTTTCAGCCACGAACAAACACGAAAACGATACGAAAAATGAGAGGGAATTTTAATGAAAAGAAAAATGGAACCACAGATTTACACAGATAAACACAGATTTTTGAAGCAGATAAGAAAAGATTTTCTGGTTAAATTGTCTTCGGTCAGATCTTTTAATTTATCCGATTTTATCTGCGTTTATCTGTGTAAATCTGTGGTTAAAAATTCTTCATTTCGTGCCTTTTTCGTGTTTGTTCGTGGCTAATAAAATCAAATGAATCAATTAACCTCCGAAACTTTTGACAGCAACGCGCGCGCTTCATTGAAAGATGTGCATTTGCGCGGCGCATTGAAAAATCTCGCGGCGACGTTTGGCGAGCGACGCCGAACGGCGATTGCATCGGTGGAAAATTGGGAAAATCTGCGCGAAAAAGCGCGGGCGATCAAAGATGAAACGCTGCTTCATCTCGATCAATATCTGGAAAATTTCGCGGAAAACGCCGAAAGAGCGGGCGCGAAAATTCACTGGGCACGCGACGGCAAAGAAGCGAGCCAAATTGTCTTAAATTTAATTGTCGAGCGCAACGCGTCAAAAGTCGTCAAATCAAAAAGTATGGCGACCGAGGAAATTCACCTCAATCGCGCGCTCGAAGCGGCGGGAATAAATCCGGTCGAGACGGATTTGGGCGAATGGATTATTCAGCTTGCCGAAGAAACTCCGTCGCACATCGTCGTTCCGGCGATTCACAAAACGAAAAAACAAATCGCCGATTTGTTCGTCGAAAAAGTCGGGATCGAACCGACCGACGACGTTGATGTTTTAACCAGAACCGCGAGAAATATTCTGCGCGAACGATTTGCCGAAGCCGAAATCGGAATCAGCGGCGTCAATTTCGGCGTCGCGGAAACCGGCACGATTTTGATTCTCGAAAACGAAGGCAACGCGCGTTTGACGACGAGCTTGCCGAAAACGCACATCGCTGTGATGGGAATCGAGAAGATCATCCCGAAATTCACCGATTTGGACGTTTTTTTGAAACTTCTGCCGCGCTCGGGAACCGGACAGCGCTTGACGACTTACCAATCGCTGATTACGGGCACGAAACGTAGCGTAAACGGCGAAGGACCGGAAGAAGTTCACATCATTTTAATGGACAACGGACGCTCACGAATGCTCGCGCATCCGGTGACACGACAGAGTTTAGCGTGTATTCGCTGCGGCGCGTGTCTCAACGCGTGTCCGGTTTACGGCGCGGTCGGCGGTCACGCTTACGGTGCGGTTTATCCGGGTCCGATTGGCGCGGTGATTACGCCGCAATTGATCGGAATCGGCGCGACGAAACAACTGCCGTATGCGTCGAGTTTGTGCGGCGCGTGCCGCGAAGTTTGCCCGGTGAAAATTGATATTCCCGAATTATTGCTTCATTTACGCGCCGAAATTACCGACGGTGAGGCGAACGGCAAAAAAACCGACATTCCGATTAAAGGAAAATTCGCCGAACGTTTCGCATTCGGCGTTTACGGTCTCGCATGGAAACGCGCCGGAATTTACAAGATCGGCACGAAAACAGCGCGATTGATGCAAAAATTCGTCGCGCGCGACGGGAAAATCGGCGAAGTTTCTGGATTTTTAGGAAAACTCGCGCCGCCGCTCGGAAATTGGACGGCGTTTCGTGACGCACCCGTCATCGCGCCGAAGTCTTTTCGAGACATTTGGCGAGAAGAATTGAAGAATGATTTATCCACGAAGGACACAAAGAAAATGAATTAAAACATAAGTTAGAAGTAAAAACACAAATGAATGTTTTTACTTCTTCGTGTCTTTCGTGTTCTTCGTGGACAAAAATGAAATGAATTCAAACGAAGCAAAATCAGCGATTTTCGATGCGATTCGCCGCAATTTGGCAGAAAGTTTGCCGTTTGATCGAATTCACGGCGAGCATCACGCCGCACAACAAACGGCTGATTCGCTGGTTCAAGAAGAATCTTTTGTTGAAAACGCGCCGCTGGTTTTTATTGATGAAGCGGAAATGAATTTGGCAGAAAGTTTTCGTGAAAATCTTGTTTCCATCGGCGGAAACTGTGTCGTTGTTGAAAGCGAAACGGAAGCGGTCAGTGAAATAAACAGAATTATCGCAAAGATCAATCCGCGGAAAATCGCTGTTTCCGTTAATGATTTGGTCGGTCAAATCAAACAATCTTTGACGACCGACGCGGTAATTTTATCGAACGCTTCGGCGAGCGAATTGTTCGGATGCGATTTGGGAATTACCGGCGCTCAATTCGGAATCGCCGAAACCGGAACGCTCGTTTTGGAATCGGAACGCGAATTTAAC
>SXVE01000360.1 GCA_005790265.1 Acidobacteriota bacterium
GCTGATTCAAATGAAGCGAATCGAACGGCTGGCGCGTGCCGGTCGGCGCGACGGCGTGCCAAACGGGCGCGTCGGCTTCGCGCAGCAAAACGAGATCGGAATTTTCGCGCGCCAAACCGAAATGCGTGATGCGCGCCGCCGCGAGCGCGCCGCCGCGCATAAATCCGTCGGCAGGCGTCCGCGTCCAACCCGCTTCGATTGTCAGACATCTCACACCACGACGCAGGCGAAGCAAAGAGCCGACCATTGTCGCATTATTTACCGGAAAACGATGCGGATTTTCGTTTTCGACGACAATTTGCGGATGCGCGGCGGCGATTTCAAGCAGTGCGCCGAACAGCCATTGCACGCTCGTTTGCCTAGCGGCGTCATTAATCGCTTTGAGCGTCAGATATTCGGCGACGTCGCGTTGCCCGTTCGCTTCGGCGCGGGCGATGGCTTCTTCGAGTTTTTTTGACCAGACTTCGTCGAGTTCGTACATCAGTTTCGAGAATAGAACCGCTGCGCGAGAAATGCAATTTCGTGATATTATTTGTTATCTGAAATCAGCCAAAAGCGCCGAAGCGAGCAGCGACGGTCGGCACGCAACCGAAAATTATAGGCAACGGCAGAACCATTTTCGATTGTAACGGAGCCGGAAAAACTTAAAATTTTAAGGAGCCGCCCTGCCGCTTTTTACCCATTAAAAGTTTTATGAGAAATTCAGCAGCCATCATTTTTTTGATTTTATTTTCGCTCACAGTTTTCGCGCAAAAACCGAAAACAGCCTTAAAAACCGCTGTTCCGAAAACGAAATTAATCGCCGAAACCAATTCCCCGTCCGGCGGCGATAAGGAAGAATTCACGAAAGCCGCCGCCGTCGCGAATGCCGAAGAACGCGTTAAGGCGCTGCAAAAATTCGTCAAAAATTTTCCGCAATCGAGCGACAAAAGATCGGCGCAGGAATTAATCGTCAGCGCCCGCGCCGCCGTCGCCGATGAAAAACTGCGTTTGAGCGAAACCGAAAACGGCACGCGGCTTTTCCGCCTCGCCGTCGCGGAAGCGCCGACGCCACTTTCCGACAAACTTTTCAGCGAAGTGCTGCTGCAATTTCCGACCAATCTGTTTTTTCGCGGCGAACGCGCCGCCGCGCTTGAAATCGCCCGGATGATCGAAGCGAAAGCCGAAGGCAACGCCAGACAACTGCTCGGTCTCGCGACATTTTATATCGGCGTCGAAAGTGCCGCCGAAGCCGAGCGGCTCGCCAGCAAAGCGCTCGCCGTCGATCCGAATCTGCCCGCCGCTTACCAAACGCTCGCGCTCGCGCACCGCGTTAATTTCCAACTCGAAGAATCGGCGGCGGCTTACGCCAAAGCGCTCGAACTCGATCCGGAATCAATCGTTTCAAGGCGCAGCTTGGCAGAAATGAAACGCGCCGTCGGTAAACCGCTCGAAGCCGCCGCGCTTTACCGGGAAATTCTTGTCAAAGATGCCGCCGACAACGCGGCGCAAACCGGCTTAACTCTCGCGCTTTTCGACGCGAATCAACGCGCCGAAGCGGAAACGGAAATGGCGCGCGCGCTCGTCGTTAATCCGAATAATTTATCGCTGCTCGTCGGTGCCGGTTACTGGTACGCGGCAAACGGCGACGGCGCAAAAGCGGTCGAATACGCCGAAAAAGCCGTTGCCGTCGAGCCGCGTTACACGTGGGCGCATATTGCGCTCGCACGCGGTTATCTGCAGCAAAAACGTCCGCTCGATGCCGAACGAACCCTGCTTGCCGCCCGGCAGTACGGAAATTTTCCGACGCTCGATTACGAAATCGCCGCCGCGCGTTTGATGGCGGGTTTTTACCGCGAAGCCGCCGAAATTCTCGCGCCGAACTTTGCCGTTAAAGGCGAAATTGTGCAAACGCGGCTCGGCAATCGCGTTGCTCAAGAAGCGACCGATTTCGTCGAATTGCTCGCGCTCGAACGGCGCGCCAGTATTTTTCAGCCGCAGTCGGCAGACGATGCGCAATCGGCAGAAAAATTAAAGTCCTTGCTCGATTTCAGCCAAAAATTAGCGTCTCCGCAAATTGATGAAACCGCGCTCGGCGAAACGGCAGATCGTTTTGTGCAGGGCGAAGATAAAATGCAGCTTCACCGGCAAATTTTCGTCGCCAACCAGCTTTTGCAAAACAAAAAAGCGCTGCCGAAAGTGCTTGAATTAACGCAAGCCGCGCTCGGCAAAGCCGATGCGGCGCTCGACGTGCCGAACGCATCGGCGGCGGTTCTCGCCGATGAACTCTACGAAAGCCGTTCGCTTGCCGCCGCGCGCAACCAAAATCTGCTTGTGCCGATTGTGCCGCGCCAGACGCTTTCGGCGGTTTTGCGCGGACGCATCGAGGAAATCGCCGGTTGGACGCTTTACGAACAAAACAAAACGGGCGAATCGGTCGTGCGATTGAAACGCGCGGTCAGCGTTCTGCCGGAAAACAGCGCGTGGTGGCGTTCGAGTATGTGGCGGCTCGGCGCGGCGCTGCAAGCCGACGGCAAAGACAAAGAAGCGCTCGACGCATATTTCAAAAGCTATCCGAAAGAGACGGGCGGAAATGCGGCAAAATATACGGTTGTCGCCGCGCTTTATCAAAAAGTCAACGGCACCAACGACGGTTTGGAAGCGCAAATCGGCGCGCGACCGGAAGGCGTGATTTTCACGTCGCCCGCACCGAAACCGGCGGAAACAATTGCGCAAAACATTCCGCCGATCACAACACCGATTGAAACCGCATCAAATTCCGCCGCTGAAAATCAACCGGCTGCCGTTAATAACGGCGCGGTAAAACAAACGGCGGATCAGACGCCGGAAATCAAAGAACCAATCGTTGCGCCGATTGAAAATAAAGCGCCGGTCGAAAACAAAACGGTCACTGCGCCGGAAAATACCCAGTCAACGCCGGTAGTCAATCAGACGCCGACAGCGGCGGAAGAAAACCTTCGCGCTGCCGAATCGAAAACGCAGCCGACCGAAACCAAAGCTGAAACAGCGCAACCGGCGCCAACTGTTAACAACGCAGCGCAAATTCAGCCGGAAAACAATCGCGCGAGTGATTCGGAGCAAACGCCGACGAGAGCGCAGCAAAATAAGCTGATCGCCGAAAGTTCGAGCGAATTGGCGCGAACCATTTTTGAGCCGGTCGTCATCAGCGTTCCGCGCCGCGAGCTTTCGCGCAATCCGCCGACGCGCGCCGCCAAAGAAAAAACCGCCTCAAATACCGACGCCGAGCAAAATGCGGCTTCCAATCCGGAATCTACAACGGCGTCAGCAGCAGAAAGAAATCTGCCTGCGGAAAATTCCGCGTCGCAATCGGCGGAGGCAATTTTAGCCAGACCGCGCGTGGTCGTTACGGAAAACATCACGGCGGAAAAACCCGAAAACACGGAAAAGGTTGAAAAAACTGAATCAGCGACGATTACGCCGTGCACAATTCAAGTCGGACAGGAAAACATTTCGCTTCTGAATAACGGCGGAAGTCTCGGTATTTTAGTTGGGTACAAAGGAAAAGGCGATTTGAAACAACTTAAAGCGATTTCCAACAGCCCGAATGATGTCGAGATTATTTTCGATCCGGGCATCGGCGAAATCAACAATCGAGCATTTTTCGTCGTCAAATCAATCAGCGCGAACAAAGGAGTTTACACCGCATCGTTTGAAGCGCCGTGCGGAAAAAAAGACATTGTCGTCAGAGTTCGTTAATAAGCTGGTTTGAAAAATTAAGGTTCTGCCTGCTAAAAACACAAAATAGCCGAAGTTTTTTTGAGCCCTTCAGATAAAATTTTTAGGAATTTAGTTTTTTTAATCTTTTAAGCGGGATTTCGCGGTCTCTCGTTTTTCGGAAAGTAAACGGAAACGACGGCAATCGTCGCCAGCGTCAAAAAGTAAAAACTGTTTGCCGGCGTGCGCAGCGGAAAATCAAAAAAGCTGTGAATCAATATGCCGAAACATCCGGCTAGCGCGCCGGTCGCCGCGCTTTTCCGAAAACCGCTTGCCGTTTGCCGAATCGTCGCCGTTCCCTTCTTAAACAAAAAGAAAATAAACGCCGCAACACAAATAAAACCGGCGATTCCGGCGTCGGCGAGCGTTTGCAGATAATCGTTGTGCGCTTGTTCGACGCGATACAAACCGTTCCACGTATCGTAACGCGTGAACGCCGTGCCGAAAGCGTTGAGACCGGCGCCTAAAATCGGGTAATCGAGAAAAGTTTTGAGCGCGATAGTCCAAAAATGAATTCTTCCGCTGCTAATGTCGCCCTGCGCTCCGCCTTGCAAGCCGATTCCGCGAAATAAAGATTGATCGCCGCCGAGCAACAAAACCGCTGTGAACAATAAAACGACCGCACCGATGCTGCCGCCGACGAGCATTAATTTGCTGCGCTGACTGCTTCCGGCGCCTTGCTGCCCGATTTCACCTTCGCCCGATTTTTTTTGCAAGAGCTGCGGCACGATTAAAAAGCCGAGCACGCCGATAAAACTGACGATTCCGCCGCGCGAACCGGTGAGCACGAGAGCGATGCCCATTAAAAGCGCGGCGATTCCGAGCAGCAGATTCTTGTCTTTTCCGACGCCTTTGCCGAACAGTAAACCGAGCGTCAAACCGAGCGTCATATTCATCAAGGCGGCGAAGTGATGCTGATTGACAAACGAAGCGAACGGCACGGCGTGCGGTGTCGGACGCCAGCCGTAAATCATCGCTTCCGGACTGGCGAGCCATTGCAGAATGCCGAAAAATGCCATTGCCGCGCCGGTAATAATGACGGTTAA
>SXVE01000361.1 GCA_005790265.1 Acidobacteriota bacterium
GCACCAGAGACTTTTACGCCGCTTTTATTCTCGCCACGATGCCGGATTTCACCGACGGAAGCGTTCCCTCGCCGCAGCCGTTTGACCGCCGATTTATTATCAAGCGGCTCGTGCCGAACGGCGCGCCGGTCATGACCGAAAGCGCGACCGTCAGTTATTTGAATTGGGGCTGGGCGACGCAGCAAGACCTCAATCCGAATCCGGTGGATTACACCAACACGGTGCGCGTGAGCGGAAACTGGTTCGTCGAAAAGCAGGGCAACACCGAAAAGAAATTGCTGGCGATTAATATGCTCGACGGGCAAACCGGCAGACTCGTAACCGTTTCGCGCTTTGGCGGGAAATTTTTGATTTCCGACGCACAAGACCCGAACCGCACGAAACTTTCCGACGAATTTTCTTATTTGGCTTTTGTTCCGAACGTCGGACCGGCGCAGTTTATTGCAAAAATGAAAGCTGAGCAAATCGAAGTTGCGAATACGAACGTGCTGATCGGCTGCGGCTTTTTCGCGCCGGTTCCCGATCCGGGAACCGACCGGATTATCGGCGCGGTCAACGGCTCGACCGAAGCGCCCGCGAATTTGATCGTCAAAGTCAACGGCGGCAGTTCGGCGACCGTCAACAATATCACGCTCAGAAATTTATTGGTCACGAGCGATTACAAAATCAAAGCCAACGTGCTGGCAACGGGCGTTTCCGCGCCAGCGACTGCTGATTTTAACATTAGCGTGAGAAACACGACCGGACAGGAAAAAGCCGATGCCGTCACCGTCAAACTAACCGCCGTCATCAATGATTTCGCGCTCGAACTGCCGACGAATGTTGATGTCGGCAGCAATTATTCCGCCGACATCAGAACGAGCAGCGAGCGTTCGTGTTCGCCCGCGACTTATTTGATAACGAGCGGCGATCTTCCGGCGGGAACGCGGCTCGTCGCCGACGCTTTCGGCAGCGTGAGAATCGAAGGCACGCCGTTCGCGGGCGGCACATACAATTTCACCGTGACGAAAAGTTACGAAAACGGCGAAAAAATCTTTAAGAATTATTCGATCACCGTCAGAACTTCGCTCGCCGATCTGACGAACAATGTGAAAAGCTGGTGGCGCGCCGAAGAAAACGCCGACGATTTCACCGGGCGCGCGAACGGCACGGTCGTCGGCAGCGTCAGTTTCGCCGACGGAATGGTCAACCGTGCTTTCCGGTTCGACGGCTCGAACAGTTACGTTAAGTTGCCCGACGAGACGTTTTCGCCGTCGCTCGATTTCACGTTTGAAACGTGGTTCAAAACCGCTTCGCGCGGCGTTATTCTCGGTCGCCAGCGCACCGCCGAGCCGTATGAAAATCCGCAGTTCGGCGCGACTCCGGCGATTTACGTTGACCAGAACGGCAAACTGCGCGTGCAGATGTTTCAGGATCAGAACAATCAATTCGTCACGAGCGCATCGCGCGTTGACGACAACATGTTTCACCACATCGCCGTCGTTTACCGGCGCGGCACGAACACGCGCACGGTTTACGTTGACGGCGTAAATATCGGTTCGACCGCAGGCGCGCAGGAAGCCGCGCCGCAGAAATACCAATTCGGCACCGGCTACGTTTTCGACGGCACAACCGGCGGGATGAACGGCTGGTTCAATTTCACGGGATTGATTGACGATGCCGCGCTTTACAATCGCATTTTGAGCGAATCCGAAATCACGCAGATCGTTCACGCCGGGCGCGCCGGGAAAATTTCGGTTAATGTTCTCACCCAGGCGCCTTCGGCGCGCAACTTTACGGACGGCGCGCTTTTTATTGACGCAAAAGGCGGCACGCCCGGATTTTCTTACACGATCAGCGGCGGCAACATAACTTCATTGACCAAAAACACCGGCTCGTTTGTCGGTCTGCGGTCGGGAAACTACGAAATCGTCGTCAAAGACGGTGCCGGAAACAGCATCACGCGCACCGCGACGATCATTAATCCGCTGTCCGGCTTGAGCGTTACGCCAGTCTTGAGTTCGCCGACTTGCAGCACGACGACCGACGGCAGAATTTATTTAGTGCCAGGCGGCTTGACCGGCAACGCGCAGTTTTCGGTTCGCGGCGGCGCGAACGCGCAGGCGACAAACGTTTTCGTCAATCTCAGCGCGGGAACTTATACGCCTTGGCTTTACGATGTTAATTCCAATACAGCTTTCACCGGCGAATCGGTGAATTTGACCGCGCCCGCGCCGTTTGCGGTCAGCCCCTCGAATTTCACGAACGCCGCGCTCAATCAGCCGTATTCGCGAACGTTTACCGTCACGGGCGGCACGCCGCCGTTCGTCGTCACGGCGAGCGGCACGAACGCCGCGAACGGCAACGCGCTGCCCGCCGGTTTGACCGCGACCGCTGACGGCAATTCGATCACGATCAGCGGAACGCCGCAGCAAACCGGCACGTTTCAGATTCGTCTCGGCATTCGCGATCAAAATACCTGTTTTGAATCGCGCACTTTTCCGCTCGCGATTACGACGAATCAAAGCTACGGAATTTCCGGTAAAGTGACGAACGGCGGTCAGGGATTGGCAAACGTGACGGTTTCTTATTCGGACGGAAACAGCGCGACCGGTTCGACCGTGACCGATGCGTCGGGCAATTACTCGTTCAATTCGCTTTCCGGCGGCGCTAATTTCACTTTAACGGCGCAGCTCAACGGCTACACATTTTCACCCGCGACTCTGGTTTATAACAATCTCACAGCCAACGCCGCCGGAGCGAATTTCGCAACTGCCGCACCGACTTACGAAGGCGATATTGCCGGGCGTCCGAACGGCGACGGCGCGGTCAATGTACTTGATCTAGTCACGCTCGGACGGGTTTTGTCGGGTTTCGGCGCGCCGTTTGCCAGCGGAGCGGAATATCAAAGAGCCGACATCGCACCGCGTACGAACTTGGGCAACGGCGCGATTGACAATAACGATTTGACTCAAATGCGCAACTACATCGTCGGTAATCAACCGCAAACGCCGGCGAGCGGACCGATCACAGCGGCGAGCGTTAATTTAACCGCGAAAACCGGACGATCTTTTTTGACGAATCAATTGATCAACGATGCGGCGGAATCATCGAACTCTAAACAGTCTTTGCTCGCTGATGCGGCGACGATTACGGCGGGAACCGTCGGCGTCAGCGGCGGCGTTTTTGTTCCGGTCACCTTAAACTCGAACGGCAGCGTCAGCGCGGTGCAGTTTACGCTGACTTATGATTCGAGCAAACTCAATCTCGCCTCGGTTTCAAACGTCGCGCCGTCCGGCACGACTCTGATTTACAGAGATTTTACGCCCGGACAAATCACGGTCGTCGCACACCAACCGCTGAACGGCACCGCCGCTTTTCCGGCGGGCAGCGCGCAATTATTGCGACTGAATTTTTCAATCGTGCAGAATGCGACCGGCAGCGCCGCCATCGGTTTTACAGATACACCGACCGCTAAATCGGCAGCCGACACGCAGGCAAATGCCGTCACGTTAAACAACATCAACGGTGCGGTTGTCATCAGCGGACCGACCGCCGCGAGCGCGTTAATTTCGGGAAAAGTTTTGTCCGCGTCCGGCAGAGGCATTTCCAACGCGGTCGTCCACATCAGTGATTCAAACGGCACTGTCCGAGCAACACGAACAAATAGTTTCGGCTTTTATCGCTTTGACGACATACAAGTCGGCAGTAATTATGTGTTGCGAGCCTCGGCAAAGCGACTTATTTTCAACTCACAAGCTGTTTCGGTGCAGGGAAATTTGACGGATTTTAATTTAATTGCACAA
>SXVE01000362.1 GCA_005790265.1 Acidobacteriota bacterium
GAATTCGACAACAACACACCGCGAAATTTTTGCCATTAACTTGGGTAAATTTTAGTTTTAGTGAATTAGACTGCGTCTCACGCCGAAAAAATTCTCTCGAAAATCTAGCTTCAATCAGCGATAAAAGACGCGAAAACTTTTTTTGTTTTGACAGTAGCTACTTCGTGGTAAAAAAAAATACTTCGATTGGTTGAAGTAAATGTTACTCGTTTTCGTGATGCGACAAACACCGCTTTCCTGCATATTTAAGTATTCATCGAGAGATAAAAGAATTTGCATGAGCAACCAGTCGCTTGAAAATGAGAATCCGGTGGTTTCGGCATTGAATATGCGGGAAGCTCCAATTCTGCGAACAACGACAGTCAGCAGCTCGTCGGGAATGGCTTTTCTTGAACTTGATTGTCATCGGCAAAATGCCGGGTTCAATCAAACGGCTCCGGATGACGCGTATCTCATCGCTCTGCAATTGAAGAATTGCCGCGACTTTGACTTGTTCGCGGGCGAGCGCTTTATCCAGCCGCAGCAATTCGACGCGGGCGCGGTCGCCATTTTTGATTTGCGAAATCATCTTTCGACCGACCTCAGAGACCCGTTTCACGCCATTGACCTTTACTTGCCGATGTCGGCGTTAAACCTTATCACCGAAGATTTGGGGATTCCCAAAATTGACGAGTTGAATCACCGTCTCGGAACTGCCGTTACGGACACGGTTGCGCAAAACATTTTGCTGTCGATGCGACCGGCTTTGGCTGCCGCGCGGGAAGAAACTCCGGCGTTATTCGTTGATCATATGGCGTCGGCGCTGGCGACGCATATTGCCTCGACCTACGGCGGCGTAAAACTTTCGAGCCGAGCGAATCGCGGCGGATTAGCGCCGTGGCAGGAACGGCGGGCAAAGGAGCTTCTGGATGCCAATTTAGACGGGAATATCTCGCTCGGCGATCTGGCGCGGGAATGCCGGATTTCCGTGAGGCATTTTACCCGCGCTTTTCGTCAATCAACCGGCGTCTCGCCGCATCAATGGCTGCTTCAAAACAGGATCGAAAAAGCCAAGAGTCTGCTCAACGGCTCCTCGGCGCAGTTGTCGGACATCGCGCTCAGTTGCGGCTTTGCCGACCAGAGTCATTTTATCAGGGCGTTCGTGCGCGCCGTCGGCATTTCTCCCGGAAAATGGCGGCGTTTTATAAAAAAATAAGCGTTCACAATTTATCAAAGACGGTATTTAAAGCGATGTCCCGATTGTTCTATTCCTGACCGTTTTCTTCAAGACCAGCTACTGCCAATAACCATAATATTGACCTCGACGGTTTAATTAGACCGAACTTTTATAACTGTGAGGTTAGGTATAAATGTTTAGTAATTCAGAAGATTTGCCTTCGATTGTGCTTGTTCACGGCGCTTTCGTGGACGGTTCCGGTTGGGAAGGCGTCTATCGAATCCTGAAAAAAAACGGTTTCAAGGTCACGATAGTGCAGCATCCGACCCTTTCGCTGCCGGATGACGTGGCGGTCACAAAATTGGCGATTGATGCCGAGGAAAATAATGTCATTCTTGTCGGACATTCTTACGGCGGCGTAGTCATTACCGAAGCCGGAAATCACCCGAAAGTAACCGGACTCGTTTATATCGCGGCATTTGCCCCGGATATTGGCGAATCAATCGCTTCCTTAAAGCAGAATCCGCCGCCCGGCGCGCCCGTTCCACCGATTCAACCGCAAAAAGACGGCTTTTTATCTTTGGATAAAGCCAAATTTCACGAATCATTCGCCGCCGACGTCGAAAAAGAAAAAGCGGAATTTATGGCTGACTCTCAGGTTTTGTGGAAAACCGAGGCTTTGAACGGAGCGGTCAGCGAACCGGCGTGGAAAAGCAAACCGAGCTGGTATCTGGTCGCGGCGGACGACCAGATGATTCCGCCGCAGACGCAGCGTTTTATGTCAGAGCGAATCGGAGCGACGCTAGTCGAATCGCCGGGCAGCCATTCGATTTTTATTTCGCAGCCGGAAGTGGTGGCAAAGCTCATTGAAAAAGCCGCGACGGGAATCAAAGCCGCGACAACTTAAGTCGAGCCGTTACTTTACCGGCGTGTATTGAATCGACGCGAGTCACATTTCGCGGCGATTCAACACGCGCATAAACAAATTGGAGGTGCATTTTTAATGAGCGATTTATACGTTTCTGAAAATAACGAAACTCAAGCTCTTCGCGGAACAGGCGAAGAGCTGTCGAAACATTACGATTTCATCGTTTGCGGATCCGGACCAGCCGGCTCCGTCGTCGCGGCGAGACTTGCCGAAAACACACAATTAAAAATTCTTTTGATCGAAGCGGGCGGAACCGACGAAGTGCCGGAAGTGATGACTCCGGCGCAATGGCATCTAAATCTCGGATCGGAACGCGATTGGGCGTTTGCGGCACAGCCCAACCCGCATCTGAACGGGCGCTCCATCCCGCTGAATATGGGCAAGGTGCGTGGGGGCGGCTCGAGCATCAATGTTTTGCTGTGGGCGCGCGGTCACCAGAAAGACTGGGACTGCTTTGCCGAGGTTTCCGGGGATTCGGCGTGGAATTATGAATCGGTGCTGGAGATTTATCGCCGGATCGAAGACTGGCAGGGCGCGAGCGACCCCGTGCGGCGCGGAACGAACGGTCCGGTTTACGTCGAACCCGCGGCGAATCCGCAGCCCGTCGCGTTCGCCCTGGTTGAGGCGGCGAACAGCATCGGTATTCCGCGTTTCGAAAGCCCCAACGGTCAAATGATGGAAGGGCGCGGAGGAGCCGCGA
>SXVE01000363.1 GCA_005790265.1 Acidobacteriota bacterium
CAGTTTGATTTTAACCGACAAATTCGCTTCCGTTTCGATTACTTAATTTATGAATGTAATGCTCTAATGTCTCTGCCAATTAGGCAAGATGTTCGCTCGCTCATTTAGAGAAACTTGAGTATTGCTGAAAACAATAATTTATGATGAATCAATAGTAGAAATTTAACAAAAACAAAGCAAAAGTCAGTTTGCCTAAACAATGAGTAATTAATCCGTCAGTCGAACGAACCTGACTTGCTCTTTGAATATCAGTTTTATCGATCAGCCACTTGAAAAAGTTTTCGACGGGCTGCCGGTTAACTCGAAATCGTTTTGTTGAAAAGCTTTTGCTCATCAGAGAAATCTTCTTTTTTCGGCTTTTTCAGCGGCGTCAAAAGTTTGATTGCTCGAAGCTTGAGCGCTCGCTTAAAATCGGCATCCGCGTAAGTTTTACCGGCGAACAGATTAATCTCAGTCGGCGGCTCATGAGCGATTTCTCTGAGCGCCGTCAAATCGTGAACATTGGCTTCGCGTAGCCAGATGCGCGAAGCGTCGGCAATGAGCCCGTCCGGCGATTGCCGATCAGATGCAGGCGCACGCCGTGAAAATGACTTTGTGTGGTCGCACAATACCCGGTTTTCGCCATCTCCAAAGCGACACGCCCGCGCCTTGCGCGAGTGCCGAGCGCGAGCAGCACCGGCATTGAATCGGTCAAATAATCAGCACTCGATGCTTTTCGATGATGCTCGAGCGCGGCTAAAAGGTGCGCCAAACAATGCTTGAAAATTATCGCCCAGCAGATTCAATCGCCGATTGAAAGCCTGATAGCTCGGCAAGTGCGGAAACCACTCAAGCCAATACTGACGAATAAATCGGTGAATCTGCCGATGATTGAACTTTTCGTTTAACTGACCGAACAAATACGCGGTGATGATCTCTTCATCGGTAAACTTCGGCTTGAAATGCGAGTCGCGTTGATATTTCAAAGAACAATGATTACCGTAGATTTGGCAGACGAGTAAATAAATCTGAATGACCTGGCTTTTCACAAGCAAAAAAATCTTATCATTCTTTGCTCGTCTGCTTTTCTACTCTTGATTCACATAATTTAGGTATACAATTTTCAAACGTTTTTAAATAGATAAATTGTTTGTCAGACTGACCCTTTGTTGTTGTGGTGAACAAAAGCTTTGTGTTAAAATTTTCTTCACTTGAACAGTCATCCCGAACAGCATCAAAAATTATTAAACAGACGCGACTTTTCCGGTTGAATAAGCTGCGGTTTGATCAAATTCTATTTTGCGGAGCTTGTTCGACGGCAAAACACGAAAAATGAATTACCCAAGTTTTAAAGGATTTTGTTTTGACCGCGCCGCTTTTTTCTCAGCTTGGATTTTAATCGTTTTCATCAACGGTTTGATTCAAATACACGGACAAAACGACAAAATCAAACAGCCTTCAAACGACCAGGCGACGGTTGATCGAAAGCGTCTCGAAACGGTCGAAGAGCTTTCCGAATCACTTGCCAACGACGTTTTGACGCTTTCGGTGGCAGCGCGCGACCGCGATTTAGAGTTGATGGCGGATTATTTTCCCGCGCAGTTAAACGCCAAACCTTTTCCGTCGCGTCCGGCGGCGACCAAAAATCAAATCAAGTGGGTCGGCGGGCATAATTGGGAAACTTCCGGCGCGAAAATCGTCAGCGTTTCAGATCAGAAAATCGGCGCAGGAAAAATATCGGGCAAAGCATTTCTGGGAAACTGGGCGGAATTTTTAGCGCATTTTTCCGAAATCGAAGATGCGAGATTTAAGATTAAAGAAGCAAATTTCGACGATTCCGCGAAAGCGGTTTTAGGCGCGGAACAGCCGACGGCGGTTGTCGGGGCGACCGGCAGAGCGCGCATCGCTTTTTACGCCATCGGGCGCGACGTTGACGGCAAACGCGAATGGGCGCGAGGCACGTTTTGGGCAAACGTGCGTTTCGATAAAAACAAGCATTGGCAGTTCGATTCGTTTGAATTAGTCAGTTTCGATTCGCTCGTCGCCGAAAAGGATATGTTTTCCGAAGTGGCGGTTCCCGCCGGTGTCGGCGCGACGCTGCCCGGTTTCGGCACGCCGGAAAACAGCGGCTTCGTCTGGCACGGCGCGGCGGCGGGCGATTTCAACAACGACAATTGGATTGATTTATTCGTCGTCGGCGGCAATCGCAATTTTCTTTATTTGAACGACCAGAAAGGCGGATTCCGCGACGTTTCAAACGAAGCCGGTATCAAAATCACTTCCGCCGGAACCGCGCCGCTCGCCTTCGATTACGACAACGACGGCGATCAGGACGTTTTTCTCTCGGCGGTCGGACAGCAGATTCTGCTCGAAAACACTTTCAAACAAACCGGAAAATTAGAATTCAACGACGTATCGCTCGAAACCGGCGTGGCGAAAGAAGCCATCGGCTTTTCGGCGGTTGCCGGAGACGTTAACGCGGACGGATTTCTCGACGTTTTCGTGACTTCCTACAATCGCTACGGGCAAATCACGCCCGACTCGTGGTTTCGGGCGACGAACGGCACGCCGGATTTATTGTTCGTCAGCCAGGGGGACGGCACTTTCCGCGAGGAAGCCAAAAAATGGGGCGTTGACGATCAGCGTTGGGGCTACGCGGCGGAATTCGCCGACATCAACGCCGACGGGAAAATTGATTTATACGTCGCCAACGATTTCGGCGAAAAGGCTTTGTATATCAACAAAGGCGATAAATTCGTTGACGAAGCGGCGGAGCGCGGCGTTCTCGATCCGGGAAACGGAATGGGCGTTTCGTTTGGCGATTACAACAACGACGGACGGCTCGACATTCACGCCTCGAATATGAGTTCGACCGCCGGAAACAGAATCTTAGCAAGACTTTTTCCGAATCAAGGCGCGAAGGATAACGTTCTGAAAAAACTCGCCGCCGGCAACAATCTTTTTGAAAACGTCGGTGACGGCAAATTCAGAGATGTCACGGCGGAAGTCGGCGGATTTTCCGGCGGTTGGGCTTGGGGCGGCGGATTCATTGATTTCGACAACGACGGCTGGGAAGACATCTACACGCCGAACGGCTTTATTTCCGGCAAGTCGATGAAGGACACCTGAAGTCAGTTCTGGCGTCAAGTTGTGACGTCTTCAAATGATGGCAAAGATGAAAAAGGCGCGCTCAGGTCAGACCAGAATCAGTTGATGTTCGGTCAGGGATTTTCTTTCAGCGGCTACGAGCGCGATCCGCTTTATTTGAATCTGGGCGGCAAAAAATTCACCGACATTTCCGGCGTGTCGGGCATTGATTCGATCACCGACGGACGCGCCGGAGTTTTCGCGGATTTCGACAACGACGGCGATTTGGATGTTTTTTCGACGACGATTCAAAATCAGGCGCATCTGCTTTTCCGCAACAACGTCGGTCAGAACAATAATTATTTGCGCATCGGTTTGGAAGGCGATAAGCAAATTGGACTCGACGCTTTCGGCGCGGTCGTTCGCGTGAAAACGAGCGCCGGGATTTTAACGAAAATCAAATCGGGCGGTTCGGGTTTTATCTCGCAGCACGATCCGCGTTTGCTGTTCGGTTTAGGCAGAGACCAGAAAGCCGAGTCAGTTGAAGTCACTTGGTCGAACGGCACAGTCGAACGCTTTGATGCGGACGCGAAAAACGGCGCGACATTGATTTTGAAAAAGGGAAGCGGCAAAGCGCAGACGCTTCAGCTCGGCAAAGCGAGTTTGCCGAATCCTTTAACCAAAGCCGAAATTTTCGCGCAAGGTTTGAAAATCAAAATCGGTCAGCCGCTGCCGGATTTCGCGGTGACAACTCTGCTCGGCAAGCCGAGTTCGGTGCGCAAACAGACGAAAACCGGACGGCTGACGTTGATTAACGTTTGGGCGACGTGGTGCATTCCGTGCGCCAAAGAAATGCCGGAGTTAGAGAAAATGCGCGCGAAACTGGCGGCGAATAAAGTTGATTTAATCGGTTTGAACGTTGATACGGAAAAAGGCGCGAACATTAAAGGTTATATGGCGGGCAAGCGCGTCACTTACCCGAATTTGATCGGCGGCGTGTCGGCAATCGAAAATATCTACGCGACCGACGAATTGAGCGTGCCGCTGACGATTTTGGTTGACGAAAAAGGCATCGTGACCGATTTGATTCCCGGCTGGTCGCAGGAGACGCAGCGCAAGTTCGATCAATTGACCGGTAACGCACCGGACGCGCCGCCGGTTTCGGCGAAGCCCGCCGCGAAAATAAAATGAAGCCGTCATCGAACAGCTGTTCAAAATTATAAATTTTTATGAAAACTCATAAATCTTTGATCGTTTTAACACTCGTTTTCGCCATTTTCGGCGGAAATTTACCGGCGCGCGCAAAGACCACAAAGACTGAAACGAAATTGATTGATGCTTCAATCGAAGCCGCAAAGAAAACCGGGGAAGCGGCGCACGTTAAATCCGCCGCTTACGAATGGCTCGATGTCGCGCTCGAAGCGACGGCGCGCGAACACGAACGCGTCGCGCCGCGTCCGACGGTCGGATCGAGAATGCTGATGATTATCACGACGGCGATGTATGACGCGTGGGCGGCTTACGACGACGTAGCGGTCGGCACCAGACTCGGCGGCAAATTGCGCCGTCCGAAAAAGGAACGCACCGAAGCCAACAAACGCACAGCAATCGCCTATGCGACTTATCGCGCGATGCTCGACGTTTACTTTGAGGATAAGCAGTGGCTCGATGAGCAAATGCGGAGACGCGGCTACGACCCGGAAGATAAAACGACCGACACCACAAAACCGCAGGGCATCGGCAATGTCGCCGCCGCTGCCGTCATCGAATATCGCCATCACGACGGCGCGAATCAGCTCGGTGACGAGCTCGGCTCGAACGGAAAACCTTATTCGGATTACACTTTTTATCGCCCGGCGAATTCCTGGAACAAAATCGTTGACCCGGATTGTTGGCAGCCGATTGAATTTACGCTCGCCGACAATAAAAAAATCACGCCC
>SXVE01000364.1 GCA_005790265.1 Acidobacteriota bacterium
CTGCTCGGCGACGCGTGGCAAAACGGCGAACCGAATTGGGCGCAAGCGCTGCGTTTTCCCGAAGTAAAACTGCATCTTTACGGCAAAGCCGAACCGCGATCGGGAAGAAAAATGGGACACTTAACCGCACTCGCCGATTCCGCCGCGCAAGCCGCTCAAATTGTCGCCCACGCTAGAAATCAATTGAGCTAAAAAAACTCTTTCGCTCCGCGTTGTTTTTATTTATAATGTAAAAGCTTTCACCAAAGCGATCAGTTTACCAAACACAACAAAACAAATTAAAAATAGATAATTTTCCTTTTCAAAAGAAGTTGTTATGAAAAAAAGATTCTTCCTGCTGTTTTTTTTACTCATTTGCCCTGTCATCAATCTTTTTGCTCAAGGGATGTATATTACGGAGAGAAAAAGCAAAAACAATCCGTCTCTTAATCGTCAGCGCGGACTCGATATGCTCGATCAAATCAAAGATATTCTCAAAGATCGTTATTATGATCCGAATTACCGCGGAGTAAACTTAAACGAAAGATTTAAAGTCGCCGCCGAAAACATCAAAAAGCACGAAGCCAACTGGGAAATTTTTAACGAAATCGCTCAGGTTTTGCTTGAATTCAACGATTCGCATACGCGTTTCTCGCCGCCCGGCAGAGCAGATCGAACCGAATACGGTTTTACAATGCAGACAATCGGCAACAACGGTTTTGTCACGGACGTAAAAAAAGACAGCGATGCTGAAAAGCAGGGATTGAAGCCGGGCGATCAAATACTTTCTATCGGCAAATACCCGATTGACCGCGACAGTCTCTGGCGGCTTGAGTATTATATTTATCAGCTCGATCCGCAACCGGCGTTGCAGCTGACAATTAAGGATGGTAAAGGAGCCGAGCGAAAAGTCACCGTTCAATCAAAAGTTATCACACTCGAAGAAAGACGCAAGCAAGCGCAAAAACGCCGCTCGGAACGCACCGCCGAACCATATAAGTGCAGCAAGATTAATCAAGAGCTGATTGCCTGCAAATTTTACAGTTTTTCTGTTGAAAAATCTGTTGTTGATAAAATGATGAAGACAGTCGGGCAGCACAAGAAATTCATTCTTGATTTGCGCGGAAACGGCGGCGGTTACGTCAAAACCGATATGCATTTGCTCGGTTACTTTTTCGATAAAGACATTAAAGTGGCAACGATGAAAACTCGCCACGAAACCGAAGAATGGACGGCGAAAAGTCACGGCGACAAAGTTTACAAAGGCGATTTTTCCGTTTTGATTGACAGCAATTCAGCTTCGGCTTCGGAAGTTTTCGCGCGCGTGATTCAGCTCGAAAAACGCGGCGTGGTTATCGGCGACCGCAGCGCCGGAGCCGTAATGACGAGTAATTTTATGTCGCTTGCCAATGTACGCGGCGCTGAAGGTTTTGAAACCATTGTGCCTTTCGGATTGAACGTCTCAATTGGCGATATGATTATGACAGACGGCAACAGTTTAGAGATTGCCGGTGTTCTGCCGGATTTTGCGGTTGGTCCGACCGGCTACGCGCTGAGTATCAAATCCGATCCGGTTTTATCCTATGCCGCGAAAAAACACGGGGTCGAGATTACGCAGGAAAAAGCTGGTGAATTCTACTTCTTAACTCCAAAACCAGAAGAGAGAGAAAACGAAAACACCAATGATGAAGCCGGTAAATAAATTTCCTTTCTAAATTTACGTTCTACAATTTTCATTTTTCGCTCATTACGGAAAGCGGGCTTATTGCCCGCCTTTCCGCTTTAAAGTCTTTTTGCCAGCATTACGCCGCTTATTATGCCGACAAATCCGATCAAAATACTGACAATCAAATAGATCAGAGCGATAACGTATTCGCGTTCTTTGCTTAGCTCGAAAAGTTCCAGCTCGAAAGTTGAAAATGTCGTGAACGCGCCGAGGAAACCGACGATCAGGGCGAGCCGCAGATTTTCGCTGACGATTAATTTATCGGCGAGTAAAACTACCAAAAAACCGACGAGAAACGAACCGACGACGTTGATAAAAAACGTCGGCAGCGGAAATTTGGCGAAGATCGCGGCGAGCGGCGAAACGTTGATTAAATAACGAGCGACCGCGCCGCATGCGCCGCCGACGGCGACGGAAACGATTTTGACAACAAACTCCATATCTTTACGCGACCGAAGAATTTCCCTTCCAACAATTTTTCACCCGTTTCGCCGACCGAACATTCATTTGCGCGGCTTGTCTTTACAGGCTAAACTTTTGAGATATGGCTGAAAGTGTCGCTTTTTCCAAAACAAACGACCGGCGCGTCATCTACGCTGAAATCGCGCCGCAAATCGAATCTTTGATCGGCGCGGAAACCGATTTGATCGCTAATTTAGCAAACGCGGCGGCGGTTCTCAAAGAAGCGTTCGGTTTTTTCTGGGTCGGATTTTACCTGAAAAAAGGCGAACAGCTCGTGCTCGGACCGTTTCAGGGAACGCTCGCCTGCACTCGCATTGATTTCGACAAAGGCGTCTGCGGTCACGCTTATACGACGCGCGAAACGGTGATCGTTCCCGACGTGGAAGAATTTCCCGGTCATATCGCGTGCAGTTCGGCATCGAAATCGGAGATTGTTGTGCCGCTTTTCGGCAGAAACGGCGAAGTTTTCGCGGTTCTTGACGTGGACAGCGACGTGTTAAATGATTTTTCCGAGGTTGACGCCGAAGGTTTGCGCAAAATCTGCGAAATAATCGAAAACCGCGCGGCGAATGTAGCTTAATGACAAGTTTCGTCAAAAATCGTGCTGGCATTTTCTTCGCAGATTCAATTTTTTAGCTCGATTTCGCCGTTCGCGCCCGAACATTTTAGCGGGCGCGAATCGGTTAAACTATTTTAATTTAATATTAACTTAATTTTTACTGATTATTCTGCTGACTTTTTTTATTAAGTTCTTGTTCTTCATTATTTTATGACTACTATTGATTACCCGTTTTGGGTGTGGGCTTTCTTTTTCGCGATTGTTTTGATTGCGCTTTTTGTGGACATCGGAATTGTCAATCGTCATTCGCACGTACCGTCGCGGAAAGAAACCGTCGGTTGGAGCGTCGTCTGGATTTCGCTCGCGCTGCTGTTTAACGGTTTCATTTACTGGCAAGTCGGAACGCATCACGGCGATTGGGCGCTCGCGGGAACGAAAGCCAAAGAATTTTTTATCGGTTATCTGGTCGAGCTTTCGCTCTCGGTGGATAATCTGTTTGTTTTTCTGCTTATCTTCAGTTTTTTCAAAGTTCCGCGAAAATACCAGCACCGCGTTTTGTTCTGGGGAATTATGGGCGCGCTGCTGATGCGCATGATAATGATTTTCGCCGGAGCCGAATTGGTCGAGCGATTTCACTGGATCATCTACATTTTCGGCGCATTTCTGCTTTATACGGGAATTAAAATGTTTTCCAACGACGACGAAGCGTTTGACCCGGAAAACAGCAAGATGATTAACGCCGTCACCCGTTATATTCCGATAACGAAACAATACGATGAAAGCAATTTCACGATTAAAATCGACGGAAAAACAACCGGCACGCTGCTTCTTCTCGTGCTGATCGTCGTCGAACTCTCCGATTTAATGTTTGCCGTTGATTCGATTCCGGCAATTTTCGGCATCACGACCGATAAATTTATCGTTTACACGTCGAATATCTTCGCCATTTTGGGTTTGCGCACGTTTTTCTTTCTGCTCGCCGATTTAGCCGACCGTTTTCATCTTTTGAAGTTCGGGCTGGCTTTCGTGCTCAGTTTTATCGGCGTCAAAATGCTCTTGCCACTTTTGGCGGAAGGTTTGATAATGATGTTGGGCGACGGTTCCAATTCGGGTCTCGCCGTCTTTTTGCGGCAGTATCTGCATCACGATTACAAACAGGCGGAAATCAATATTTCGCTGATCGTCGTCGTCGGCGCGATTGCGCTTTCGGTAATTTTATCGCTGATTATTCCGCCGAAAAAAGATTCGTTCAAAGAGATGGAGGAAGATTTGACGTAATGAATAATTGATAACTGATAATTGATAATAAAAAGAATTTCTTAATTATCAAATATCAATTATCAATCATCCGTTGATTTGATGGAAAAGAAATACCACAAATTTTACGTTGACTGGTGGAACATCAAAAAGACGACCGTTTACGGTATCGTCGCGTTGATCGTGCTCGTGCTCGCGCTCGGCATCGGCGGCTGGTGGTCGTGGCGCAATAATTGGTTTGCCGCCGCCGATTCCGCCGAAGTTCCGCCGGATGCCGGGCGATTGATTTCGTTTGAAGGCGACGTGCGCATTATTCGTGCCGCCACGCGCGAAACGATTCTCGTGACCAAACAAACTTACGTTTCGGCGGGCGACACGATTCAAACGCAGTCGGACGGACGCGCGACCGTGCAGATGATTGACGGTTCGACGCTTGCCGTGCGACCGAATTCAACGGTCGTCATTCGCGACAGCTCTTCGATTTTCGGCGGCACGAACGTGCGTCTCGCTCTCGACGACGGACAGATCAACGTTAAAACCGACCAGCAGCCGGAAAACACGCAGAACGTTGTTGAAGTGTCGGAATCGGAAAATCGGCTTTTGGCGCAGACGGACGCGAGTTTTAACACGGATGCGGCGACGGGCGGCGGCGAAATTCGCATTATTCGCGGCGGCGTCGAGTCAAGCGTCAGCGGCGAGAAAACTTTGATTAAAGAAAACGAATTCGCGCTCGTCAACAACGGAAAAATCGCCGCCAAAGAAAAACTGCTCGATTCGCCGAAACAAAACAATCCGGCGAATTCGTCGCAAATCGTCAGCACGAGCAGCAGCGGCGCTGATATTACTTTCCGCTGGCAAAGTCCGGCGGCATCCGAGCAATTGGTTTTTCTGCTGCAAATGTCGAAATCGCCGTTTTTCGTCGCCGATTCGATGGTTATTGAGCGCGATGCTTTAACAAGCGACAATTTTACGCTCGGCAATATTCCGCCCGGCGTTTATTACTGGCGAACGCGCGCGCGCGCCAATTCCGGACAAACGAGCAATTGGAGCGAGCCGTGGAAATTTTCCGTCGTCAAACGCGAAGTCGGGCAAACGATTGAAGCGAGCGACTGGGCGGTTGAGCCGGTCGGCGGCGACATTTACATTATCACCGGCAGAACGCAAGCCGGAACGGTCGTGCGCGCGCAGGGACGCGAAACTTTCGCGTCCGGCGACGGTTCGTTTCGTCTGCAAATTTCCGCCGCCGCGCCGGATGTCGGCGTTGAAATTCGCGACGAACGCGGCAACCGAAGCGGCTTCGCGCTCTCGCTGCGCACGTCAACAGCCGTTCGGCGTTATTAAAAAATTTGATTTTTTTCTGGGCAAATTGAGAAAAGACGCACAACAGCGATGTGATAAACATTTCGCTTTTCCCGATTCGATTTTCAGACATCTAAAAGTTGTTTTCGCAATCTTTATCTAAATAAGACAAACGGAGTTTTTTATCGGCGCACATCACGGACATCATCATCACAGCGAAAGACGCTCGGCGGAAAGTTTGACGCGACTGAAAATCGCGCTCGGCTTAACTTTTTTGTATATGTTTGCCGAAGCAATCGGCGGCTGGCTGACCAATTCGCTCGCGCTGCTCGCCGACGCCGGACATATGTTAACGGATGTGGCGGCGCTCGCGCTGACGCTTGCCGCCATCTGGTTTGCCGCGCGTCCGGCAAATGCGCAAAAGACTTTCGGTTATTACCGCCTAGAAATTCTCGCCGCATTCGTTAACGGCATCGCGCTCGTTTTGATTTCCCTCTGGGTGATTTACGAAGCTTACGAGCGGTTTCATTCGCCGCCGGAAGTTAAAGGTTTACAGTTGACGATAATTGCCGTCGGCGGTTTGGTTGTTAACATTATCGCGGCTTTTCTGCTTCACTCGGATCATCAGCACGATCTCAATATGCGCGGCGCGTGGCTCCATGTGATGGGCGATGTGCTCGGTTCGATCACGGCGATTGTTGCAGGCGGTTTGATCGTCGCGTTCGGCTGGACTTGGGCGGATGCGGTGTGCAGCGCGCTGATCAGTTTGATTATCATATTCGGCGCGTGGCGCTTGATTCGCGAATCAGTTAACGTTTTGCTCGAAGGAACGCCCGCGCATATCAATCTGCAAGCGGTCGAAGAAACGATTCGCAACACTGAAGCGGTCGAAGACGTGCACGATCTGCATATCTGGACGATCACTTCCGGCATCGAAGCATTGAGCGTTCACATCGTTCACGCCGAACAAACCGCGCAAGCCGAACTGCTGCGCCGCGTGCGCAATAGAATTCACGATGAATTCGGCATTGATCATCTGACCATTCAGCTCGAAATGCTGGAAGACGAACAGATCGAAGCGCATCCGTGTTTTTCGGGCGCGAACTGTTTTGACTCTGATATGAAAGTAAAAACTTCGGTGAGTTAATTCATTCGCATTAAAAAATCAGCTTGATTGCTGTTTTCCGCTTAAACTTAAATAACTTACAGAAATCGCGAAAAAGTCCGCGTTCGTTAACAAGCGCGGACTTTTTTGTGCGAATTTTCAGGCGCGAATTCGGATTGGCACCGAATTTGCGTTTTTATCTTTCGTTCAAAAATGAAAACTGGATTTTCTACATAATTTCCGCGGCGGCACAGTTTTTATATTTTTTGTAAAACTGAAACAGTTGTTGTTTCAAAACTTTGCGGAATCGCCGCACCGCCGCGTGATCGTAAAAATTAAATGTTTTCAGTTGGCTCATATTATTACAACGAGCGTGAACTGAAACGAGACGAACAGAAGGGAGAGAAAACAATGGCTTTGAATTTACAAACACTCGAAAATCAAACAATCGTCATTACCGGAGCGACGAGCGGCATCGGTTTGACAACGGCGCGAATGGCAGCCGAAGCGGGCGCGAATCTCGTGTTAATCGCGCGCAACGAAGATGCGCTGCGCGAGCTGACCGACGAAATTAACGCGACCGGCGGGCAAGCGGTTTACGCGGTCGCCGACGTAGCGGATGAAAACGCTTTGCGCGCGGCGGCAAATCTGGCGAAAACGAAATTCGGCGGTTTCGACACGTGGGTGAATAACGCGGGCGGTTCGGTTTACGGCAGAATAATGGATGTTCCGACCGAAGATTTGCGACGCGTTTTTGAAACGAACGTGTGGGGCGTCGTTAACGGTTCGCGCGTTGCGGTCGAGCATTTGCGAGAAAGAGGCGGCGCGCTGATCAACGTCGGCAGCGAAGTTTCCGACAGCCCGATTCCGCTTCAGGGAATTTACAGCTCGTCAAAACATGCGGTTAAAGGATTTACCGACGCGCTGCGAATGGAAATTGAAGCCGATGAGCTGCCGATTTCCGTGACGTTAATCAAACCGACGGCGATCAACACGCCGTTTCCCAACAACGCGAAAAATTATCTGCCGTATGAACCGCAATTGCCGCAACCGCTTTACGCGCCGGATTTAGTGGCGGAAGCGATTCTGCATTGCGCGCAAAATCCGGTGCGCGACTTTTTTGTCGGCGAAGCGGCGGCGCTCCATTCGGCGATGGCGACTTATGCGCCGCGTCTCAGCGACAAAATGAACGAAGCGATTATTGATGCGGCGCAGAATTCGGGAAAACCGGCGCAATCGAGCCGACCGGACGGTTTGCACGAAACGAATTCGCAGCTGCGCGAGCGCGGCGATGAAAGCCGCTTCACGCTCGAAGAAAGCGCATATCAGCGAGCGAAAATTCATCCGCTTTTGACCGGCGCGCTGGCGGTCGGTGCCGGTTTGGGAATCGCCGCGCTGATTTCTTCGCGCATTAAAAACGGCGCTCAAAACAGCGAACAAGCATCGTTTAAATCTGGTGGAGCAAATTCATTCGCGATTCGCGAAAAAATGGAAGTCGTCGGTTCGGACGGCGCGCACGTCGGAACCGTTGATCATTTTGAATACGGCGAAATCAAATTGACGCGCAAAGATTCCGACGATAATCGCCATCATTTCGTTTCGACCGATGCGGTTAAAAGCGTCGCCGGAAACACCGTGACTTTATCGCAAACCGCCGAACAGGCGCGGCAAAATTGGCGAACCGATCACAGTTCGCCGAAAACGACAGACAGTAAGAAATCGGCGGGCGATTCGGACGAAAACGCCTTTAGCAAAACGATGACGGGCGGCGGAATATAAATTTTCGAGCTGATTTTTTGATCGAAAATTAGTTTTTTGAGAAGCGGCGGAACGCGAAATATTCCGCCGCTTCTTTTGTTTATTAGTCTCGAATAACAATTTGTTTTTTGCGTTTTTCTTGATTGATAAGAGAAACTGTATTTTATGGCGAGCATTGAACTTAAATACGGAAAAACCGCAATTCCCTTCGCTTACGATGAAAATCAATTCACTGTTTTAGGAAATTCCGAGCGCGGCAAAGCGTTTTCGGACGCGGAAATCGGCGCGCGTTTTGATAATCCGATTAATTCTCAAACCGTTGAAGAAATCGTTCGTCCGGGCGAAAGCGTTTTAATTGTCGTGCCGGACGCGACCAGACAAACGGCGAGCGGGCAAATCGTCAATTTGCTCGTTCGCCGTTTGATTGCCAACGGCACGATGCCGTTTGAAATCACGATTATTTTTGCGACCGGAATTCATCGCGCCGTGACCGAAGACGAAAAGCGCGAAATTCTCACGCCGTTTATCGCGCAGCGCATAAAGACGATTGCGCACAATCCGCGCGATTTGGCGGCGCTCGTCAATTTTGGCGAAACGAGCGGCGGGATTCCCGTTCAGTTAAATCGCGCGCTCGTCGAACACGACCGCGTGATTATCGTCGGCGGCATTAATTTTCATTATTTCGCCGGTTTTACGGGCGGACGAAAACTGATTTGTCCGGGTTTAGCGGCAACCAGAACAATCAGCGAAACGCACCGGCTCGCTTTTGACTGCGCGCGTAAAACGCGGCGCGCCGGAGTCGGCACCGGAATCTTGGATGGAAACGCGGTTCACGAAGCGTTTACGGAAGCCGCCGCAAAAATAAATCCGTCGTTTTCGATCAATACCATCGTCAACGAAGACGGTGCGGCGAGCGAAATTTTCTGCGGCGATTGGATTGTTGCTCATCAGGCGGCATGCGAGTTTTACGCGCAGCAGCACACGATTAAAATCACCGAGAAACGCGATTTGGTCATCGCTTCGTGCGGCGGATTTCC
>SXVE01000037.1 GCA_005790265.1 Acidobacteriota bacterium
ACGTTTCAGCAGGGAACTTACAAATACGAATCCGATTGGAAAGGCGCTTTGCGGGCGATGCGCGAGCGAATGGAAACGCCGCCGTCGGAAAAAGTGCGCGCCGCGCTCGAAGAACTCGTTTCGCCAATCGTGTGTCCGGTTTGTCACGGAAAACGCTTGCAGCCGGAAAGTTTGGCGGTGAAAGTCGGCAATTTGGGAATCGCCGACTACACGGCGCTGCCGATTGATGAAACGGTCGTTAAATTCGGCGAAATAACCTTGAATAAACGCGAAGAAAAAATCGCCGGACTCGTTTTGAAAGAAATTCGCGAGCGGCTCGATTTTCTCGAAGCGGTCGGTTTGGGATATTTGACGCTTGATCGCGCGTCGCAAACTTTGTCGGGCGGCGAAGGTCAGCGCATTCGTCTCGCGACGCAAATCGGTTCGCAATTGCGCGGCGTTTTGTATGTTTTGGACGAACCTTCCATCGGTTTGCACCCGCGCGACAATCAAAAATTAATCGAAACTTTGCAGCAGTTGCGCGATTTGGGAAACACCGTTCTTGTGGTCGAACACGACGAGGAAACCATCGAGCGCGCCGATTACGTCGTTGATCTCGGACCGCTCGCCGGAACGCACGGCGGCGACGTGATCGCCGTCGGAACGCCCGCCGAAATCGAGAAATCGCCCGACTCGATCACCGGAAAATATCTGTCCGGCGCACTGAAAATCGAAGTTCCCGAATGGCGGCGGCTGCCGAACGGCGCGCGTATTAAAGTGAAAGGCGCGCGCGCACATAATTTAAAAAACGTTGACGCGGAATTTCCCCTGGGCATTTTCACGGTCGTCACCGGCGTTTCCGGTTCGGGAAAATCAACGCTCGTCGAAGATATTTTGTATCCGGCGCTGTATAAATACGTTTACAAATCGGCGATTGAACCGCTCGAACACGATTCGGTCGAAGGTTTGGAACTCGTTGATAAAATCATCGAAATTGACCAATCGCCCATCGGACGCACGCCGCGTTCAAATCCGGCGACTTACACCGGACTTTTCACGCCGCTCAGAGAACTTTTCGCGATGCTGCCCGAATCACGCGAACGCGGTTATAAATCCGGCAGATTTTCGTTTAACGTCAAAGGCGGACGCTGCGAAGCGTGCGAAGGCGCGGGACTTAAAACCATCGAAATGAACTTTCTGCCCGACGTTTACGTTTTGTGCGACGTTTGTCGCGGCGCGCGCTACAACCGCGAAACACTTTCGGTCAAATACAAAGGTTTTTCGATTGCGGACATTTTAGACACAACGATTGAAGACGCGCTGCCGATTCTGGAAAATATTCCGAACATCAAAACAAAACTGCAAACGCTGCTCGATGTCGGTTTGGGTTATATCAAAATCGGTCAGTCTTCGACGACTTTGAGCGGCGGCGAAGCGCAGCGCATCAAGCTCGCCAAAGAACTATCGAAACGCGCGACCGGCAAAACGATTTACATTTTGGACGAACCGACGACCGGACTGCATTTCGCCGACGTGCACAAATTGCTCGACGTTTTGCAGCGTTTGGTTGACACGGGAAATACCGTCATCGTCATCGAACACAATCTCGACATCATCAAAAGCGCCGATTACGTTATTGATCTCGGACCGGAAGGCGGAACCGGCGGCGGCAAAATCGTCGCGACGGGAACGCCCGAAGAAATCGCACGCGTGAAGAAATCTTACACCGGACAAGCGCTCAAATCGCTGTTAAACTAGAAGCGCGGCTCGTTTTAATACGCTGGTTTGTCCGGTTTTACGGCATAACTACACGTTTTCCGAAAGGCACGACGGTTGCTAAGAGAAATCACAAAGACAACTGAAGCGAGAAAATCGTTTTGATTTTGAACACTCGGAAGGTGGATCAGGGCAACGAAGGTATTCAAAGACAATCTTTGAAAATCAAAGCCATTTTCTCGCTCTCAGTCGTCTGAATCAGGAGGAAATCTAATGGCAGGAACTTTTGGAAACGCAAACGATACGGGCGATTGGAACAGCAACAAAGAGATGAATCCGGCAGCGAATTCATCGGTTACGGAAAACGGACTTTTGGAAACAAACGAGAAAGGCAACGAAGACGCTTGGCGCGACGCAGAGCCTCATATCAAAAAGTCCGAAACCGACGGCGAAGATGTTAATCCCGGACGCACGCCCGGCAAAGCCGAAGGCGTCGAAGATGCGGAAGAAGCGGGAAATCAGTAGAAATTTTTGTCACAAAACAAATAGAAAAGGTGAAGCGATTATCGCTTCACCTTTTCTATTTATCGGTAATCTATCAATGTAATTTAGTTGAAAAATTTGCTGCTATTGAAATATCAACCTTTTTGATGAATTGCGGTGAGCATTTCTTCAACCGCGCGGCTTAATCCAACGAAAACGGCGCGCGAAATAATATTGTGACCGATATTAAATTCGGTAATTTCCTCAATGGCGGCAAGGGCGCCGATGTTTCGATAAGTTAATCCGTGACCGGCGGCGACGATCAGACCGAGACTTTTCGCCTGCGCCGACGCTTTTTTAATTCGCTCGATTTCCGCTGACGCTTTTTGCGCGCCTTCGCCGTGCGCCGCGCGCGCCGATAAAGTCAGCTCGGCATATTCCGCCGTGCACAATTCGATTTGCTGCGCTCCGGCATTGTGCGCCGCTTCGATTTGCTCGGCGTCAGGATCAATAAAAATACTGACGAAAATTCCCGCCGCTTTTAGTTTTTCGACGACGTTTTTAATATTTTCAAAATTTCCCGCGACGTTTAATCCGCCTTCGGTCGTGATTTCGTTCGGGCTTTCGGGAACGAGCGAAACGGCGTCCGGTTTGGTTTTCAGCGCAATCGCGAGCATTTCTTCGGTCGCTGCCATCTCAACATTTAAATATGTGGTAACGACTTCGCGCAGAATCTCGATGTCGCGATCCTGAATGTGGCGGCGATCCTGTCGCAGGTGGACAGTGATTCCGTGCGCGCCCGCCTGTTCGCAGATAACCGCCGCCGTGATGATACTCGGCTCGATGGTTTTTCGCGCTTCGCGAATCGTGGCGACGTGGTCAATGTTAACGTTTAATTTTGCGCTCATAAGTATTTCCGAATTCTCGTAAAATTGCCGGTTATTAAATTATACAACTTGTTTTTGCGAAGGCGACGCCCTTGATTGAAAAATATTATTTTTTACCGTAAATACCCTGACGCGCGTTTTTCCGAATCAGCCGAACTTCGTTGAACATTCGCCAACTGTCGCGAAAGACGTTGACTTTGGTTCGTTCGTCGTGATTCCAGCGCACCGGAATTTCCTTTAAGCGAAGTCCGCGCAGATTGGCGACGTAGAGAAATTCGACATCGAAGCCGAAGCGTTCGATCTGCATCACGTCGAGCAGCGGGCGAAATTTAGTCATATCA
>SXVE01000365.1 GCA_005790265.1 Acidobacteriota bacterium
GCGCAGATTCAGCGTTTGAAACAAGCCGAAACCGCGAAAGAGCCGCTCAAAATTATTACGAATGAAGAAGCCAAAGCGAACGAAGCGAGCAAGCCGACCGGCAAAAAAACGTGGGTTTTCAAAGCCGACAACGTGCGCGATTTCGCGTTTGCTTCGAGCCGAAAATTCATTTGGGACGCGCAGGGTCATAACGTCGGCGGCAACAAAGTGCTGGCGATGTCGTTTTATCCGAACGAGGGAAATCCGCTCTGGGAAAAATATTCGACGCACGCGATCATCCACACGTTGAACGTTTATTCGCGCTACACGTTCAATTATCCGTATCCGGTCGCGCAAAGCGTCAACGGTCCGGTCGGCGGAATGGAATATCCGATGATTTGTTTCAACGGTCCGCGCCCGCGTCCCGACGGAACTTATTCGGCGCAAACGAAATACGGTTTGATTTCCGTGATTATTCACGAAGTCGGGCACAATTACTTCCCGATGATCGTCAATTCCGACGAGCGCGACTGGACTTGGATGGACGAAGGTTTGAACACTTTCACGCAATTTTTAGCCGAAGCTGAATGGGAGAAAAATTATCCTTCACGTCGCGGAGAGCCGCAGAATATCACCGATTATATGGTGAGCGAAAACCAAGTGCCGATTATGACGCAATCGGATTCGCTGCTTCAGTTCGGCGCGAACGCTTACGCGAAACCGGCGACGGCGCTCAACATTTTGCGCGAAACCGTTCTGGGGCGCGAAAATTTCGATTACGCTTTCAAACAATACGCGCAACGCTGGAAATTCAAACGACCGGAACCGGCGGATTTTTTCCGCACGATGGAAGACGCTTCGGGAACTGACCTTGATTGGTTCTGGCGCGGCTGGTTTTATTCGACCGATCACGTTGATATTTCGATTGAAAACGTGCGGCTTTACCAAATAAATACGAACAATCCGGAAGTCGAAAAAGAATTGCAGCGCAGGCAGGAAAACGCTCGTCCGCGCACGCTTTCGCAACAGCGCAACGAAAATCTGCCGCGACGCATTGACCAATATCCGAGTTTGCGCGATTACTACAACGATTTCGACAAATTCCGCGTGACCGACGCCGAACGCACGCAGTATCAAGCGTTTTTGAGCGGTTTGTCAGACGCCGAACGCCAACTCGTCAACGGCAATAATTATTTTTACGTTGTTGATTTGAAAAACGTCGGCGGACTCGTGATGCCGCTGATTTTCAAAGTCGAATACGTTGACGGCACGAGCGAAGAAATCCGCGTTCCGGCGGAAATCTGGCGCTTAAACAACACAGAAGTTTCCAAGCTGATCGTCGCGAAAAAAGAAGTCAAAGCGATTATTCTCGATCCGAATCTCGAAACGGCGGACGCCGATTTAAGCAACAACAATTTCCCGCGCCGCACGGTTCCGACGCGTTTCCAAGTCTTCAAACAAGGACAAGGAAGATAAGTAAAAGGGCAAAAGTAAAAAGGCAAAAGTAAATCTGAGAAATCAGAAAAAGATTAAAGCTTTCGATGTATTTATGAAAAAGATGTATCAACTTAAACTCAAAAAATCCGTTGTCAAAAGTTTTATTTTTGCCTTTTGCCTTTTTACTTTTAACTTTGCCGCTCACGCGGCGCACACTTTTCACACGAGTTTGACCAGAATGGATTACAACCAGAAGGAAAAACTCGCGGAAATTTCGATTCAGCTTTTCACGCACGATCTCGTTCCGGCGCTCGAACGATTTACGAAGAAAAACGTTGATCTCGAAAAAACGCCGGATTTGGACAAAACGATTTTGCAGTATCTCGACGCGAATTTTATTCTCAAAGACAAAAAAGGCGCGGCGAAAAAACTCGTCTGGGTCGGCAAAGAACAGCGCGTTGATCTGGTTTATGTTTACGTGCAAATCGCGCTCGACGAAGATTTCGAGGAATATTCGCTGCAAAACACGATTTTCTTCGACGCTTTTCCGAAACAGGCGAATATGGTCGTCGCGCGTTTCGGCGAAAAAAAAGCCGACCTTTTATACAAGGTCGGCGATAAAGAGAAACGTATTTCTCCAAGAAGGGATACCGAAAAAACAAGCGAGTAAAATTCGCATTTCACTCGCTTGTTTTGAGAGGTTGTGAAGTCGGACAGCCGCCGCATTTAACCGACGACCGGGCGGCTGTCGCTCGAACATTTCGTTGTTCAATTGTTTATGCGTAAAAGCGGTGAAACATTACAAACTTTTTTTCACAAAAATTTGATATTTTTTTGATTTAATTCAGAAACAAACAAAACGATGATTTATCAGGCTGATTCGGCGACGGTTCAGCCTTTTCAATTTTCACGAAAAATCGTGGTAAAATCTCGGTTTATATTGACGAACATTATTTGATCTGGGAGTTATCAAACAAAATGAAAATTGCAATGAACGGCGCGACGACGATGCACGCCGATTTAACGACTGATGTTAAAGCGGCGGGCGCGGCAAAATTCGATTACGTTGAAATCTGGGCGGCTAAACTGCGCGAATTTTTGAAAACGAATTCAGTCGCTGATTTAAAAAAGCTGATCGAAGACAACGATTTGCAGCCGTATTCGATCAATTCGATTGAACACATCACGTTTAGAACCGCCGCCGATTACGAAAAAATCAAAGCCGA
>SXVE01000366.1 GCA_005790265.1 Acidobacteriota bacterium
GGTCAGTGCGATATTTTGATCTCGGGCATTCCCGACATTTCGCCGTATAACGTCTATTCCGCGCTCAACCCGATTCTCGTGCAGGTGATGGCGCTCGGTTATCACTTCAATATGTATCGCAACAAACCGCTTTTGCGGAAAGGCGGCGTGATGAGTATCACGCATCCGTGTTTCGACGAGTTCGATCCGAAGTTTCACCCGTCGTATATCGAGTTTTTCCATAGACTTTTGCCCGAATCTCGCGACGCTTTCTATCTTCGCGAGAAATACGAGCGCGAATTTGCGGAAAATCCGGCGTATATCGAAATGTATCGTCGCGGCAACGCCTATCACGGCGCGCACGCCTTTTTTATGTGGTATTGGGGCGAAAACGGCAGACAACACGTCGGCAAAGTAATCGTCGCTGGCGCGGAAAACGCCCACGTCCCGGCAATGCTCGGTTGGGAACGCGCGGACAATTTAACCGAAGCGATTGCGATGGCGCGAAGTTATACGAATCGCAACGCCGAAATCACGATGCTGCATCAACCAATCATTGGCTTATGTAATGTGTCGGATTAACAAAGCGGTATAACTTCGGTTATACTTAAAAATATGAAAACAGCGATTTCAATTCCGAATAATGTTTTTGAGCAGGCGGAAAATCTGGCGCGAAAATTAAAGATTTCGCGCAGTGAGCTTTTTACCGAAGCGGTGAAAGTTTATTTAAAGGAAAATCACGTCGAAGATGTGACGGCGAAACTCGATAAAGTTTACGAAAATTCGAACTCGAAGCCGGATGCGGATTTGCTGAACGCGCAAATATCAATTTTGCCGGAAGAAAAATGGTGATCGGGCGCGGGGAAATCTGGTGGGCGAATTTGCCGGAACCGAACGGCTCAAGTCCGGGTTTTCGCCGTCCGGTTTTGGTCGTGCAGTCGGATGAATTTAATCAAAGCAAAATAAACACCGTCGTCGTCGCCGTCATTACAAAAAATCTCGAATTAGCCAAAGCGCCGGGAAATGTCACGATTACAGCGCGAATCAGTCGCTTGCCGGTTGATTCAGTGGTCAACGTTTCGCAGGTAATTACGATTGATAAAAGTTTTCTGACGGAACTCGTCTCGACTTTGCCGCACAAGAAAATGGAAAAGATTGAAGAAGGTCTGCGATTGGTTTTGAGTTTGTGAAATGGAAGCGATAATTTTCGTCGGAATTCAAGGCGCGGGAAAATCAACCTTTTTTAAAGGAAAGTTTTTCGATACGCATATTCGCATTAATCTCGATATGCTGCGAACGAAAAACAGGGAAAGACTGATTTTTGAAGCGTGTCTTGAAGCCAAACAAAAGTTTGTGATTGATAAGACGAATCTGATGCGGGAAGACAGAGAGAAATATATCACTGGCGCGAAAAGTTTCGGTTTTAAAATAATCGGCTATTATTTTCAGACGAATTTGGAAAAGGCTATAGAACGAAATAATCAGCGGGCAGGAAAGGCGAAAATCCCTGATAAAGGTTTGTTTAGTTCGTTTAAAAGATTACAGATTCCACAATTTGATGAAGGCTTTGACGAGCTTTTTTATGTTTCAATAAACGAAGAAAACAGATTTGTTGTTGAAGATTGGAAAAATGAAATTTGATGAACTCGACCGAAAAATGCGTGTTTACGAAACAGCGCACGACATCTGCGTTCTGCCAAAAATATTTATGGTAGCGCGGATTGACGGGCGCTCGTTTACACGTTTGACGAAAGAAGTTCACCAGTTTGAAGCTCCGTTTGACGTGCGAATGCGCGATATGATGACGGAAACGACGAAGCATTTGATGAATTGCGGTTTCAACGTCATTTTCGGCTACACGCAATCGGACGAAATTTCGCTACTTTTTCACGCGGAAATAAGCGCGTTTGACCGAAAATTGCGAAAGTATAATTCGATTTTGGCGGGCGAAGCGAGCGCAAAATTTTCGCTTTTGCTCGGCGATGTCGGCGCGTTTGATTGCCGCATTTCCGAGCTTCCAAATGCTGATCTGGTTTGCGATTATTTTCGCTGGCGCAATGAGGATGCACACCGTAATGCTTTAAATGCCCATTGTTACTGGCTTTTACGCGGACAAAATAAATCGGTCGGCGAAGCGACGAAGTTTATGGAAAAGAAATCTGTCGCTGAAAAGAACGAACTGCTTTTTCAAAATGGCACAAACTTTAACGACATTCCATTATGGCAAAAGCGCGGAACGGGACTTTATTGGGAAGATTACGAAAAAGAAGCGACGAACAAATTAACAGGCGAAATGGTTTTAGCGACGCGCCGACGAATAAAAATCGATTACGAATTGCCGATGCGCGATGAGTTTAGCGAATTTATCAGAAGTCTATTGTAATGAAATTATCACCAACCGAAATTTTTGAAGGGAAGAAGATTTTTTTTATCGGCGGCACGGGCTTTGTGGGCAAAGTGACGCTTTCGATGCTGCTGCATAATTTTCCGAATGTCGGGAAGGTTTACGCGACGGTTCGCGCGCGGAATTTAGAGGAATCGAATAATCGCTTTTGGGCGAGTATCGTGACGAGTCCGACGTTTGATCCGCTGCGTGAGACATACGGCGACGAATTTGAGGAATTTATTCGGTCGAAGGTCGTGCCGGTGAATGGCGATGTCGGAAATGAATTTCTCGGAATGTCGGAAGATGAAGCCAGAGCGATTTTGCAGGATTGCGACGTGATTATCAACGGCGCGGGAAACGTGACGTTTAATCCGCCGCTGGAATCGGCTTTGCGGACGAATGTTGTCGGCTCGCACAATATTTTGCAACTTTCGCGGATGATGAAACGCCCGACATTAGTTCACGTTTCGACTTGTTTTGTCGCCGGAAAACGTTCGGGAACGATTTGGGAAAACGAGCCGGTCGTCGGCTATTTTCCGCGCAAAAATGAGTTGATCGGGACGACTTTTGACGTTGATAAAGAGATCGAAGATTGCGCCAGATTAAGCGAACAGGCGAGACAGGAAGCCGAAGACGCCGTGCAGATTGCGAAATTTCGGGAGTTAGCCAGAGCGAGATTTATCGAGGAAGGACGCGACCCGGACGATGAGACGGAACTGAAATCGGCGATTTTCCGCGAGCGCAAAATGTGGATTCGCGAGCGTACAACCGAACTCGGAGCGGAACGCGCGGAATATTGGGGCTGGACGAATATCTATACTTATTCCAAGAGTTTAGCCGAGCAAATTATCGCCAAACAAGACGATATTGTGAAAACGCTCGTGCGTCCGTCGGTCGTCGAATCGTCGAACGAATATCCATTTGCGGGCTGGAACGAAGGCTTCACGACGACCGCGCCGCTGCTTTTGATCGCTTTGCGCGGACAGCCGATTATTCCGGTTAACGAAAAACTCGTTCTCGACATTATTCCGGTTGATATGGTCGCGGGCGCGATTTTGGCGGCGGCGATGAACGCGCTGGTTGACGACAAACCGCCGCTCGTTTTTCAGGCTTCATCGGGCGACGTCAATCCGAACGATATGAAGCGAATGGTCGGACTCGTCGGGCTTTACAAACGCGATTATTACAAGGAAAAAGAGACGGGCAGCAAGATTTTAAATAATGTTGCGGCGATGATTGAAACTTCGCCCGTAACGCAGAAAACTTACGACCGTTTTTCCGCGCCGATGTTTAATAAATTGGCGAAACGCGCCAACGATTTGCTCGATAAAGCCGCGCCGGATTGGGCAGGCGGCAGACTTTCAAATATCGTTTCGGATTTGAAAAAGTCGGTCGAAAATTTTGAGGACGCGACCAAAGAGACGATGGACGCATTTGCGATGTTTAAGCCGTTTATGATTGATAACGCTTACGAATATCGCTCGGATAACGTGCGCGCGCTGATGGATTTGGTTGCGGATGATGAGAAAAATCTGCTGCCGTGGTATCCGGAAAAACTCGATTGGTATGATTACTGGCTCAAAGTTCATTTTCCGGGAATGCGGAAATGGGTTTTGCCGCAGATGGAAGAAGATTTAAAGAAAATCGAGAAGCGGTCGCACACTTATAAAGATTTGCTCGATTTGTTCGACACTTCGGTCAAAAGATTTCCGACGCGCGTCGCCTTAAAAATCGAGCGCAACGGGCGCAAAGAGCAATACACTTTTGCCGATGTCAAAGAATTAACCCTTCGCGCCGCCGGATTTTTGGCGGATAAAAACATTGAACACGGCAAGCGCGTCATACTTTTTTCGAGCAATATGCCCGAATGGGGAATTTCGTATTTCGGCATTTTGAAAACGGGTGCGACGGCGATTCCGATTGATCCGGCGAGTTCGATTGAAGACGTTTTGAAATTTGCGGAAACGGGCGAAGCGTCGGCGATTATGATTTCGCCAAAACTTCTGGCGGAAAATTCCGAACTCGGCGAACGCATCAAAGACGCGA
>SXVE01000367.1 GCA_005790265.1 Acidobacteriota bacterium
AGATCAACTTCGATGATTTGCAGCGACGCCGGTTCGCGTCTCACATTGCGAGCCGCATTCGGAGTCGCGCCGGTCGTTTGATTACCTGCCGCCATTCGATTCCGGTCGCGCATAAAATACAATTTCATCGAATTGCGCGCGACGTTCAGCATTCCCGTGTAGCCGCCTTCGGTTACTTGCACCATTTCGCCGGTTTTTTCGTTGACCGCCATCGCTTCGCCGCGGGCTCTGCCCGAACGATAAATCAGCCAATTTCCGTCGGAAGTCCACTGATTGTGCGTTTGATAAATCTTGGAATCGCCGGTCGGCGCGCTCGTCAAAAAAGTCAGCATCGTTCCGGTCGTCGGATCTTTGACGACTTTTCGCTCGGACGGAAAACGTTTTCCGATTTGCGCGCTCGATATGAGCGGAAAAAGCAGAAACAAACCGGCGGCGAGTGCGATAAAACTTTTTTTCATAATAATTAACGATAACCGGAAAAAAATACGCCTGAATTGACAATATCTTTCGCCTTTTTTTCTGTAATTTTTTCGAGGTTTTCTACGCTTATTTTCGATATTGGACTGTTTTAATCGCCGCACGCGGCGGCGTTTTCATTCCTTCGCCGATGAAAAACGATGTGTGCGGCGGCTGATTATATGCGACATTCTGCCACGCAATCGAAACACGATATTGCGGATCGTGCATAAAAGTGTAAAAACGATGTTTGGTCGAAATCGTCGTCGTATAAATGCGCAGCTCTTTATTATCTGCCGAACGCAGCATCACTTCTTCGCGCCAATCGCCGAACAAATCCGCGCTCAGCGCCGGAGTCGCTTTCGTGCCGTTATTCGACAGCGCGCCTTCAGCAGTAAAAATCGTGTCGAGTTTTTCCTCTTTCCAATTCCATTTGAAAATATAATTGCGGTCGAGCAATTCGCTCAAAACATCGCCGTCCCAAAAAACGCCGAAATTGCACGAACGCGGCGTTTTGTCAGTGATTTTCTCGCCTTTGGCGTTGAACAATCCCGAAATTCCCGCGCCGAAAACCCACGATTCAAAGCCTTGATGACGTGGATCTATGTCGAGACTCAAACCTCTGCCCGGACCTTCGCCGTCTTCGCCCGCTTTGATCGAAGGCTTTTTCCAAAGAATTTCGCCCGTGCGCGCGTCGCGAAAATGCGCGCCCGCGTCGTCGAATCGTTCCTGAATATCGAAAACTTCGAGACCGGGACGCGTCGGGTCCAAATCGGACAAATGCAGCGCGTCGCCGTGTCCGAAACCGGTCGAATACAAACCTTTGCCGTTGTCGTCCAAAACCATCGCGCCGAACACGATTTCGTCGCGCCCGTCCGCGTCAACGTCGCCGACGCTCAAATTATGATTGCCCTGACCGCGAAATTTCCGGTTTGCCTCGGACGAATCGCTGTCGAAAGTCCAGCGGTTCGTCAGCTTTTTATCGCGCCAATCCCACGCCGCGACGACGGTGCGCGTGTAATAACCGCGCGACATAATCAGGCTCGGACGCTCGCCGTCCAAGTAAGCGACGCCCGCCAGAAAACGATCAACGCGATTGCCGTAACCGTCGCCCCAAATTTCGTTCAATTCGTCGCCGGTCGGATTTTCTTTAATCGGATGACGCGCCGGAACGAATTTCGTCGTCGCCAGTTCCGCGCCGGTTGTGCCGTCAAAAACCGTAAGAAATTCCGGTCCCGACAGAATTTTCCCCGTAATATTTTGTCGCCGCTCGCCGCCGTCCGGATTGTGAACTTCGGTGAAAGTTCCTTCCGGCGCGCGCCAATCCGCGTTTTTGTCGCCGATGATTTTGCCGCGTCCGTCCGTCGTTCCGTCGGCGGTTTTGCAGGCGATTTCGGCGCGTCCGTCGCCGTCGAGATCGTAAACGATAAACTGCGTGTAATGCGCGCCTTCGCGGATATTTTTGCCGAGATTGATCGTCCACAACAACGTGCCGTTTAATTTATAAGCCTGCAAAATCGGCTCGGACGTAAAACCGGGACGCGAATTGTCCGCGCCGCGCCCCGCTTGATGCACGACGATTTCATATTCGCCGTCGCCGTCCAAATCGCCGACCGATGCGTCGTTCGGCGCGTATTTATCCGGCGTTTGCAGCGGAACGCTCAAATATTGTCTGGCTTCGGAATTCGCATTCAAAACGAATTTCGCGCTCGCCGCCTGCTCTTTTACGCCGGAAACCGGACGCACGAAATAATTGTTCGTTTTGTTCAAATCCGCTTTTTCGTCAACAAAAAACGTCACGTCGGCAATCGGTTTGTCGTTTAGTTTGATCGGTTTGCCGTCAGTTTCGCGATATAGGTTGAATGCGATTTTTTCGTCGTCCGTGCCGAACATTCGCCACGAAACGAAAACTTTTCCGCCGCCCTGATTAACAGCAACGACGCCGCGCGATAGATTTTCCATCTGCCGCAATTTCTTCGTCTGCGCGTTCAGTTGACCGGAAACGGAAAACAATAACGCGCAGACGAAAACAGCCAAAGAAAATCGAATTAATTGATGCATATTTCCCTGATTTCTCAAATGTTTCTGTGATGGTCGCGAAAAATTTTTCGCTTCCACCGCAAATTCTTTCCGGTTGATTAAACGATATTTTTTATTACCACAAATGATGAACTTGCGGGCGAATGCGCGTTTGGTAAATTTCCCGAATCTGCCGCATCGCTTCGTCCGACAGCGGCGGAAAATCGGCAGCGGAAATGTTTTCTTCGGCTTGCGACGGACGTTTCGCGCCGGGAATCGCGCACGTTACCGCGTCGAACATTAAAATCCACCGCAAAGCGAATTGCGCCATCGTCATCGTTTCGGGAACGAGCGCGCGGAGTTCTTCGACCGCCGCCAAACCTGTTTCGTAATCAACGCCGGAAAACGTTTCGCCGACATCGAACGCCGCGCCGTGACGATTGTAATTGCGGTGATCTTTCTCGGAGAACTGCGAATCTTTCGACATTTTTCCGGTCAGCATTCCGCTCGATAACGGCACGCGCGCCAGAATTCCGACGTTTTTTCGCTTCGCCAAATCGAAAAATAAATCGCTCGGACGCTGGCGAAAAATATTGAAAATTATCTGTACGGTCGTGACGTTTTCATATTCAATCGCCTTGATCGCTTCCTCGACTTTTTCGACGCTGACGCCGTAATTTTTGATTTTTCCTTGCTTCTGTAAATCGTCGAGCGCCGCGAAAAGTTCGGGAAAATAATAAACTTCGGTCGGCGGACAATGCAGCTGCACCAAATCAAGCTGGTCAGTTTCCAAATTTCGTAAACTGCGTTCGATAAAACCGGCGATATTTGCGCTCGTGTAACCGCTCGCAACGTGCGGATTTAAGCGTCGCCCGGCTTTCGTGGCGATAATGATTTCCTCGCCCGCGCGATCTTTTTTGAGCTGCGCCAGCAATTTTTCGCTGCGTCCGTCGCCGTAAACGTCCGCCGTGTCAAAAAAGTTGACGCCCAAATCAACCGCTTTGTGCAGCGCGGCGATTGATTCCGCGTCGTCCACATTGCCCCAATCGTCGCCGATTGCCCACGAACCGAAACTGATTTCGGAAACTTTGTAACCCGTTTTTCCCAACGTTCGATAATTCATATTCTTCCCCTTTTTCGTTTAATTTTTCGTTTTATTATTTTTCGCCGCGACGTTGATTTCAATCGTCGCCGTTTGCAAATTCGGCGCGGTCGCCGTCAGTTTTATTTTGCCTGAGTTTTTATTCGCTTTCAGATACGCGTAACAAACGCCTTGAAATGCTTTTCGCTGCGTCGCCTGATACGGTTCGTGGCTGTTAAAATCCGCGCTGTCAACGGCGGCGATTTCGCCCGCGCCGTCGCTTTTGAACGAAATTAAATCGCTCGCGTCCGGTAAAATCGTGCCGTTTGCGTCCGTCACCGTCGCCCGCACGAAAACGACATCGTTCCAGTCGTTTGCCAGCGAATTTTTATTAACCGAAAGCTCGATTTTCGCGGGTTTTCCGGCAGTTTTTAATTCATATTCTGCGACGACTTTTCCGCCATTTATCCCGACGGCTTTGAGCGTTCCGGCTTCATAATTAACCGTCCAATTTCTGGGCGAATCGTTCGCCGGTTTTGGTTTTCTACCGAGCGATTTGCCGTTCAAAAATAATTCCACTTCTTCGCAATTGCTGTAAACTTCGACGTTTTCTTCGTGGGCATTTAAATTGTTCGGCGTCCAATCGGAAAACAAAACCTGCGGGCGGCGCTCTTCGATGATGTTGTAACCGGGATCGGTCGGCAGCTTCGGCGTTTTAGCGACGCGGCGCGCGGCGTAAACCATCGGTTTTTCCGTCCACCAGCTTTGCCTTTGATATGCGAGCGGACGCCAGTCGGCGGTTTTATAAAGCAGACCGGAATTGTAGGCGACTGCCGGAAATTTTCCCGCTTCGCCCAAATAATCAATGCCCGACCAAACGAAATGACCGGAATATTCCGGGTTGTCGCGCACGGCGAGCCACTGCGACAATTCGTGCGTGTTTTCCGTTCCGATAATTTTTCTCGTCGGTTTCTGCCGGTGCGCCGCCAAAATTTCTTTTTCGCGGTAATTCTGCCCGACGACATCGAGCAAATCCGCCAAACCGTTATCGTAATCTTTGCTCACGTTCGGACGAAAAAGTCCCTGCGTGACTGGTCGTGTCGGATCATTAGCGTGAAATTCTTCCACTAAACCGCGCAAAATCGGAATCGCGATTTCCGGCTTCGGCGTGTCGTGAATTTCGTTGCCCGCGCTCCACAAAATTATTGACGGATGATTGCGGTCGCGTCGCACGGTGTCGCGCAAATCGCGTTTCG
>SXVE01000368.1 GCA_005790265.1 Acidobacteriota bacterium
GTATTCTTTAATTCCGTAAAAGATTTTGCCGCGCACGAGATGCAGATACGGAAAAGGCTTCGGCTCAATTCTGATGGCTTCGTTAATTTCCGCCAACGCTTTTTCCGAATTATTTTTCACTTCGTAATAAACTCTGGCGCGCATCGCTTTCGCATACGATTGGTTCGGCTTTAATGCCAGTGCTTTGTTCGCCTCGCGCCACGCCAGTATTTTGAGTTCGGGTATTTCAAGAAAAGCTGTCGCTCGTTGGGCATAAGCATCAGCATCTTGAGGCGTGAGTAACATAAGGTTTGCGGATGCGCTGAGGGCTTCATCAAATTTTCGCTCGTATATTTTATCTGTCATATATGAGTAAATCCCGCTGGCTCGTCCCTTATTTTCCAAATTCTCAATGTCACGCAACACGCTGTTTTTCGATTCGCGAGAATTAATTTCCTTTTTTCTGGCTTCATAAAACGCTTTCCAATAACCGAGATAGGAATTTTCACCGGCGATTTTGCTTCCCAATTCCATCACCGTTTTATTATTCGGATGACACGAGCGAAGCTGAATAAAATCGAAATATTTTTTGCTCACATCGCTGTAATTTTGATTGACGTAATCGCCGATCATTTGGTTCGCGTCCCGGCACTTGAAAGAAGCGACGAGATAGGCGCCGCTTTTGGCTTCCGGGTGATTGCGAATTTCGTCGCCGCCGATGCTGATTGCTTTTTGCAGATTCGCTTCGGCGTTCGCTTTGTCGCCCGATAAACTCTGACACCAGCTCAAATGGGCGTAAGTCCAGCGATGATTGCCCTGTGCGGGCGCGAGCTGCAAGGCTTTCGTCATACTGTCAACGCATTGTTTATAATTGCCGTTCTGAAAAGCCGCTCTGCTGCGCCAGAAATGCTGTCCGAAACAAGGCTCGGCTGTCAGTTTCAAAGATTTCGCGTAATACTCTTCGGCTTCGGCGACATATCCTTTATTCGACAAATACGCGGCGTAATTGTAATAGCCGTTCGCATCAGTCGGCATAATTTCGATGTATCTCTGAAAAACCGCTTCTTCGAGCTGTTTTCTTTCGCCGCCGTATTTTGCGTAAGTCTGTCCGAGCGCGAAAAGAATCGTCGGGTTGAGCGGATCAATTCGCATGATAACCAACGCTTGCTCCGCCGCTTTTTCCGCCGAATCGCTCGCCAAAATTTTGTCGCGCACGGCATTGACGTTCCGATTCCGCCGTAAGCTGCTGCTCGGTTTGCGCGAATATGCCAAGCGACGAAAATGCCAGTGTGATAAAGAAAGTAACGATTGATTTTTTCATAATATTTAATCCTTTTCGAGACAATCGAGAAAATTCGAAGTTTTCCTGATCTTTTACGCAGGATTCAAAGAAAAAAGGGTCACCCTCAAACGAAGAAATTTGCATTATTCTATGGTTTCTCACTACTGATAAAGTTTGACCCGTTTTCGCTATCAAATCTGCGGTTATTATTGAGGTTCATTTTTATATGCGAAAAGTTATTGTGCTTCTAATCTTATTTTTACCGAATCTGGCTTTCGGGCAGTCATACGAGGGCAGTTACCGCGCTGTTTTTTTTAATCTATTTTCCGAGCCGAAAATGATCGTCGCCGAGTTTGAAGTCCGAGCGGACAATTCGCTGAACGGAAAAATCAAAATTGATGATTTGCTCAAAACTTTCAGCGGACTCGTTGATAAAAAAGGAAAGTTTGAAGCCGTGATCGAGCAAGCCGGAAATTACACTTACAAGCTCAAAGGAAAATTCGATAAAGACAACAAGATTTCGCTGATTCAGAGAAATCAGGCGGGTTCGGGATTAAACAAAAGCGTCTCGGAAAACGGAATTGAGGGAAAGTTTTCCAGGATCGCGGCGGCGGAAACGAATTCAGTGAGCCAAAGTCAGCCGAAAGTCGAATTGACTGACACGGGCGAAAACCGCCTGAAAATTGAGCATTCAAATTTGCTCTACGGAACAAATTGGACGGATTTTACGGCGACGGTTAAATTCGGCAACACGGCGAAAACGCCAATCGGCGGCGAATCGAAAAGGATAACCGGCACGGACGAGGCATCGGATTACTTTGTTTTGCTCGTCAATTCAAAAACCGACAACCGACAGACGCTGCGAATCAACTCCCCGCTTTACATCGACGGCAAAAAAATCTGGCGGCAAAGCGAACTGCGCGTGATTTCTTATCGAGAAGGCGGCGGCGCGCAGCGAAATACATTTCTGGCGAGCGGCGAAACGCTGTGCGCCGATTCGCGCTACGCTGACGGGAAACTAGAAATCGTTAAAGAAACCGACGCGCAAATCGTTTTTAAACTGACGAATTTCAAAATCAAAAGATTATCCAAAGAAGATTTCGTCACGCTCGACGGGTTTATTTACGCCGATAAATAAAAGGCGCGAACCTTATAATCGCGCGTCAAAAAAAATCTTTTCGTTTATTTTTTATCATAGTTTTTTGCCTGATAATTTTGATAAATACTTTCGGCTTTGCAGCCGATTTCGCTTCGGCGAATGAAGCCGAACATCAATCTTTTAAAGAGCGTTCACCAATCCCGTTCTGATTTTAATCAATTTATTAACCGCCGATTGAACGCTTCTGATTTGACTTTCTATTTGCGAAACCACCTGTGGAGATTTTCCGGCGGCTTTTTTCCGCAAATTTTCGAGAGATGTCCGGAAAGCCTCGTGATTATTGATAATATTCGTGCAGGCTTCGTAGAGACCGCGATGCAAAAAGACGCGCGCCGCCGGTTGCGCGTTCATATAATCGGCGACTCTGCGCTCGAGACCGCGCTGCTGCCTTTCGAGTTCGGGAATGCGTCGGGTCAGATTGTTGTATTCGGCTATTAAAGCGTTTTCCTGAGAAATTTCCGCTTGTTTGACGGCTTGACCGACGGCATTTTTCACGCCTTGATTAACTCCATTGGCAAACTGCGGGTAATCGGCGGCAAACTGTTTGAGTTGGGCGTGAACAATCGGATTCTGGGGCGTGAACTCCAGTGCCTTTTGAAACGCTTCGTAAGCGGCTTCCGGCTCTTTGAGCTGTAAATGCGTCCGCCCTTTAAGCAGGTATAATTCGTAGTCCGTCCAGCCGAGCGTTGCCGCATAAGCGTATTCCTTAATCGCCGCCCGGTAGTTTTTCTTGAGTTCGGCGTAAATCCGTCCGCGATATTTATACGAGTAATAAATATTTTCTTTGTCCTGAATTTTCGCCTGTTCAACCCACGCCAGCATTTTAAGCTCGTCCGGCGCGTAGTCGAGAAGCAGCTTCATCGGCAGCGACCGACCGTTTTTAGGATTGTTGTAAATCGAGCGATGCGCGTCTTCGAGTTTGGTGAGAAAATCAACCGACTCGGCTTTGCTGCCCTCGATTGAATCGTAATAGACGGCTTTGGCGTTCTGGTCGCCGGGCGTGTAATTGCCGCTCAATTTTTTGTCCGCTCGGCGGTGCATTATGCCGTAAAATTTCAAATTTTCGTCCTGCGTTTCGTATTCGGCGAGCGAACCGACGCCGGTCGGCTGCGGGCAGAGCGACCTGCCGAGCAGATGCGCGAATCTTTCAAAAGCGTCGCTCGGCAGATTTTTCGATTTCTGGCATTTGTAGCCGTCTTTCAAAAAAGCCATATAAAGCCACGAACCCGCCCAACCGGGCTGCAAAGCAAGAGCTTTCTCAAAATTGAGTTTGGCGTTTGGCTTGTCTCCGAGCGAAGCGTAACATTCGCCGAGCCGGAAATACGCCCACGCTTCGTCCTGTTTCGGAAATTCGGCGTGAGCCGTATATTTACCCACGGCTTCGACGCAGCCGCGAAAATCGCCCGTAAAATACGCGGCTTTAGCTTTGCCGTTGAGGGCGAGCGCATACTGCGCGTCGAGCGCGAGAGCCTTGTCGAAATGCGCGACCGCTTCCGCCGCATAGCCCGCGTCGTAGAGCAGCCAGCCGAAATGCGATTCATAGCGTTTCATCTGCGACTCCTTGTTTTGCGAATCGAGTTCGATGGCGCGCAGAAAATCTTCCTGCGCCCTTCTGAAAATCGGCATAACGCTTTCAAATGCGTTGAAAAAGTTCGACGAGGCGGGCGGAATCCTTTTCTTAAACAACTCGGCGTAGGCGCGACCGCGCAGCGCGAGATGCTCCGCCGAATCGGGCATAAAGGCGAGAAATCGGTTCAACTCGACAATCGCCCGCTCGTAATTGCCCGCGTTAAACTCTTTCGCCGCCGCTTGATACGTCGGCTGGAAATTCGCCTGCCAGAAGGCATCTCTCACGCGGTAGGCTTCCGCGTCCATTTCCTGATAAGTCTGCGCCCGCAGTCCGGCAGGCGCGAAACACGCGCTCGCCAGAAGAATGATAAATACAAAAAAGTTTCGGCAGTTCATAAATTTAATTTCTCCTTCGGCGCGGTCTGACAGACTGTTTTTTCGGCGCGGAAATTACTTTTTGCGGCGGCAGCAGCGTCAGCGTAGCGAGCGTGCTTTCAAAAGCCCGGTTCTGCTCGTCGGTGTCCGCGTCGTTCGGCAAATCCTTTCGCAGCGTCAGAATCGAATCGCCGATGACAAACGACAGCTCGACGCGCCGCGCTCCGGTCGGCGAGCCTGAAACGGGACGAATCCAGAGCGAGGAATAAACCGAACTCTTTTCGTCATTGCCGCCGCGCAAATCGAAAACGCGCACCATCGCGCCGGTTTCCGTATCAGCCGCGAATTTTTCCGTCGGCGCAATCCTGACCGGCTGCGCCGCGAGCAGCCGGTCGCGGTAGTTCTTAATCAGCGTTTCATCCGAATCGCTTTTCGTTTTCGCGTAAAGTTTCGCGTCAGCCAGATAAACCGAGACTTCGCCCGCGTCCGCCGCCGTTTTGATTCGCAGCGCGCCGTCCGCCGCGTCGTATTTCGGGCGGCTTCCGCCCTCGATCAAAACCGCGAAATCGGGCGCGCCCTTTTTGTTCATCAGCATAATGCCTTTGCCGGTCGGCATTGCTTTAAAATTCGGAAAATCGCCCGCCTGCTGCGCGAAAATGGCGAAAGCCGAAGCGCAGAGTATCGCGGCAATCGTCAGCATCCGAGAAGTAAGTTTTAAGAAATACATATTGTTCATAATCAGATAAATTTATTTGACGCTCGCTGAAATTACGTTCGCGTCGGCGCGTGCTTTTCGTTTTGACCGCTTGACATTCGCCCTAACTAATAACGCAGCAGTTCGGCGAAAAAAGGGTCGGCGAAGCATCAAAACGCAAATCGCCAGCCGAGATGAGAAGTTAAAAAACGCAGTCATTTCAATTTCAGCTTCGCGTCGAAGCCGTATACGTAAGCGAAAGCCTGCGATTTGAGCGAACTTAACGGATCGTTCGATTTCGGTTTTAACAGACTCTGCTCGACGCTGACGCTCAATTCCGCGTCGCCCGCCGGAAGCCCGCTCAAAATCGCTTTCGGAATGACGAGCAGCTTTCCCTCGAACATAAAATACGCCAGATTTTTCGGCGCGTCGGGATCGTTCAAACGCTCCGCAAGATCGGCTGCGTCCTTTGTCTGAAAGAATCGAAAGAAAACGGGTTCGGTCGAGGTGTTGGTACGAACCGTGCCGCTGAAATCGTAATTGTAAGTTTGGTCAAACTCGACTGAAATGTGTAAATCGCTCTGGCGGTCAGCCGCCGCCGGAAAATCGAACTTCGCTTTTTTCAATTCATAGACTTCCCGTTTTGCCGCGCCTTGATTGTCGGTCAAAACGAACTCGGCGCGGTCGGTTTGGCAGCCGAATTCGCTGAAGTTGCCGCCGCTGTCGTCGCTGATGCCCGCGCCGTTGTAAGTCGCCCGCGCCGGCGGCTTGAGCAGGTAGATTTTGTCGCCGCCCGAAAATTGTGTCGTTATCCGGCGCGTGCATTTGCCGTCGTTGGAGGCGTTGTATTCCACGATCCGGTAGGACGTGAAAACGTCAGCCGCGTTGATATTTTCGCTCGTCACGGTGCGCGTCGGCGGGTAACACGCGCCGCCCGCCGCGAAAAAGGCGAGCAGAATCGTCGCGGCAATTTTTGAAAAAGTTTTCGCGTTCATTTTTTTTATTTTTCCGGTCGGTTTATTTCGCGCCGCGCCGGATAAAAAGATTAACGAGCCGGTCGCTTTTCGTTTTGCGGGCAAAAGATAAAACGCTTTGTCCGGCGCGGTCGCGGGCGTTCGGGTTCGCGCCGTAATCGAGCACGATGCGGAATTTTTCGAGCGTCTCTTCGTCAACCGAATTGCCGCTGTTGACGAGCGCGTCGAGCGATTTGATCAGCGGCGTTCTGCCTCGTCTGTCCGTTTGGTTCGGGTTCGCGCCGGCTTCGAGCATTGCGACGAGATGCTCGACGCGGAAAAAGATAAAATCGAAAATTTCCGGCTGCCCGCTCTGCGGGTAAACGTAATTCGGATTCGCGCCGCACGCCAAATATTTGAGCGCTGTGGTCGCGTCTGCGGTCAACTGCGCGTCGAGCGCTTCGCCGAGCGCCGTCAGCGGTTCGTCCGACGGGTGATCTCGAAAACCTTTTATAATTCGCGCCTTGCGGCACTGCGCTGAGCGGTAAAATTTCTGATATTCGGCGGCGTAAGCGCGTAATTCGTCGCGGGCTTCCGAATCATTCGGATTGAGCCGCAAGGCACGGCGCGTATCCTGCGCCGCAAACGGATTGATTTCAATAAATAAAACGCCCCGCGCTAGAGCGCGCATCCGCAAAACCTGCGCGTCGTTCGGCTTTAAACGCAGGTAAGCCGAATAATCGGCGACGCTGCGGGCGACGAGCGGCAGATTCGCCGGGAATTCTTTCTCATTCGCCGCGTCGGAAAACAATTCGCCGCGCGCGAGATAGTTTTTCACCTCTTTCGGATTCGCCTCGATTTCGCGCGTCAAACTTTCGATGGTTTCCGTTTGCGCGAAAACGGCAAAGTCTGCAAAGGCAAGCAGCGAGCATAATAAAACCGCCGCCGAAATAATCATTTTTTTATTCATAAACAATTTCTCTTTTACATTTTCGCCAGGCGAAAAAGCCTCGCGTTTTTCAACGCAGGATTTAAGTCCAAACAGGGTCAATTCCCTTATTTAAAATGACCGCGCCGTTCTAGTGCGGAATGTCTGCCGATTGACGCGCTTCGGAAAAATCATCGAGAATTGACCTGTTTTCGTTTGAAAACCTGCGTTAAATGAATGAAAGAAATTTCTCCTGAACTCGCGGGACAAGCAAAGCGCGCGCGGGATTGTTTAGAGAGATTCGGATCAAATAAATCATCAGGATTATAAAAAAATATATGGGAAAATTAAAGCTGATTTTAACGGCGATTTTTATCTGGACGGCTTTTTGCGCGGCGGCGGCGCAAATTTCCGAAAAGAAAGATCGTTCCGTTTCGCCTTCATACCAATCTCGTGAAGAATTGATGGAAGTTCTGAATTTCCATTACCCGGCGGGAAATTCCCTGCGCGGCGAGATACCGATGACGCGCCGCGAATTCGCCGCGATTATGTCGGACTATCTGAACGATTTGATTCACGCGGCGGTGCGGAAGCTGAAAATCAAAAACGAAGCCGAGTATTTTGAACTCGTCAGCAGAAATCCCTCCTTTGCGGTCAGCAGCGAAATTTCATATACGGGCAACTCCGATCCGTCGCAGAAAAAATTCCTTGACGCTAATTCGCTCGGTCTGGAAATGCGGAATTTTAATAGGCTGGTCAAAATGGGAGTTGACATTTGCGACGCCGATCTTCTGTGCCGTCCCGAACAAAAAGTTACCGAAAAGGAGTTTTACCGCTGGCTGCAAAGAATTTTCGGCATCGGCTTAAAAAACGCGCCCGCCTCGGATCAGCCGGTAATTCGCGCGAGGATGGTAAATTTTCTCGGCGACGCGCTGTGGTCGTCGTATCAAAAGATCAACAACTTTGCGGCAGCCGCGCCGGAATCTTCGCCGAAGCCGGAAATCGTCAGAAATCTGCCGCCGCTGGGCAGAGCGCGGATTACGGATAAATCGAAATTTTATCCGCCCGATTCGCCGTGCGCCGATCTGTCGGGCGCGAGCGGGAATTTGAAAACGGCTTTCACGGGCGGCGGTGTCTGGGGCGATTACCGGATTAACAAGGGCGACGAAGGCGACATCGTTTTTGAAACCGCCAACACCTGCGAAAAAGGCAGAATCGTTTTGCTGCGCGTCGGAACGGCAATCGTCACGATGAGCGAGAAGGGCGTCAAAAAATTAAACTGACAATCGAAACAGCCCGTTTTTTTTGAAAAAACGCTTGCCGCCGCTGACCTTTTTTCAATCGAAAATCTGCGTCATTGATCGAAAACAAATTTATAGTTTGGGGCTAAGTACAGGACAAAAGCAACGTAAGTTGTTGAAATCGTTGCTTTTGCCTTAAGGTTATTTGAAATTGGCAGAAACAGTTTCGCAGCGTATCGATCCCGAGACGAAAGATGCTCTTTTCCGCTCTGCCGTGTTTTTTTATTTTGAGCGGTTTCTCCCGGCTCGCCAGTTCGCCGGCGAGCAACGCCCAACAGCCCGCTAAGCTCAAAAGCGACAATAATCGACTCACTCGCTCGGCTTCGGTCAAATGCGTGTCTTCCAGACAGAAGCCGCGGTTCTTCAAATTGCCGAACAAGGTTTCAATTTCCCAGCGTCTGCCGTATTCAAGCAGAATCTGCTCGCTCCGCTCACTTGAAATAACAATCACCGCATCGCCGTCCGCTTTGCGGCACACCGCCACAAACACCTTCTGACCCCACAATGTGCGCCGCCGTCGGCATTCCAGACGCGCGTCTATCGCCATTCTCTGCCACAGCTGCGAGGCGCGCATCAAGCGTCCGCGCTTATCCGTAATTCGAGCGTTTGCCTTGATCCGCAGCCGGAAACCGATCTTTTCCGCAGCCAGATATTCAAGCCATTCCCGAGCGGCGAACTCGCGGTCTGCCGTCACGAACCGGATGCTCGTGCGTCCGAATTCGGCAATAAATCGCGCTAAAATCTCACGCCTTTCCCGATTGTCCGAACAGCCCTTTGCTTCCCACACCGTCCAGAGAAGCGGAATCGCCACGCCTTTGTAACTGACCGACAGCATCAGCACATTGACCCAACTTTTCCCCAACTGCCATTCGGTTCGGTCGATCGCAACCACGAACGGCGGCTCAAGTTTCAGCAGTTTCAGCATCAAATGTGCCATTTCGACCTGCGACACGGAAAAAAACGCAAAAATCGCTGTAATCGCTTATAGTTTGAAGCGGTCTTTGCCTGTCCGGCGAAAACACAGGCGATTTTTGTTAAATTGACCGTCTGCACCTGAAATAATGCGACCAGAAACCGCGCCAAAAACTTGATTCGTGCCCGATTCCACGCTAAATTCTGAGCTAGTATTTGCTCGAGAGAGTAAATGTCCATTGGGTTGAAATTCTCCTTTGTCTAAATTTGCAAGATTTGAACAAGTAGATTTCAACTCAATGTTTTCTTTTTTTCAAATATCAATCAATTTTTGTCCTGTACTTAGAGTTTGGGGAAAAAGAAAATTTATGCAACGCATTTTATATTTGAGCCTGATAATTTTAACGATGAGTGTCGGCGCAAGCGCGCAGAAACTCGCGCACGGCAGCAAACCGGAATTGTTTGAATCCAAAGGCGGCATCCGAGCCTATGAAGTAAAATTTCCGAACGGCATCATTGTTCGCAAATTCGACCGCAAAAGCGAAACTGACGCGGAAGGTTTTTTCGAGATCAGCCGCGGCAGCAAAGCTCTCGGCGAAATGCCGGGCGCCGTCGTGCAGGCGGCGGCGATTGATAAATTCGACGCCTTCTGGGGCGATCTCGACCGAAACAATTCGGCTGAACTCGTCGTCGTTGATTTCGTCGGCGAAAGTATGGGGATGGGCATAGATTATTACAGCATCTACATTTTTCCCGATTTTGAAACGAAAGGCTGGCAGCCGCCGCTCGAATTTTCGACCGAGGAATTCGGCGCGCGAGGGACTTTCATTCACGAGCCGAAAACGAACGAAACGCTGATTTTAATTACTGATTTTAACGGTCTGGATAACATCTCGCCTGAGAAGGCGGGAACGTATTTCGTCGGCAGATTTTTCCGTTACAGCGGCGGCAAATTAAAACCGGCGATTGATAAGCCGGTTTACGCGCGCCGCTATCTGCGGTCGTTTGAAAAATATCGCTTCGCTACCGAAGCGGATCCGCGCCGCCCGTGGCTCTGGCTCAACTCGCCGCAAGCGCTGAAGCTTAAAATTGATCCCGAATTCAGCCTCAAACCTCTGACGAGCGAAAACGGAACAATCGAACGAGCTGAAACCATCGTCAGACGAGGTGACGATGAGGAAAACCCGCAGGAATACAAACTAGTTCAGCTCGTTGTCCGAATGGATTCTGGCGCGACAAAAATTATCGGCTTGTGGGACGCCAATGACGGCGAGGAAAAGGAAGATGAAAAAGGAAAAATCCTGCCGGAAATCTTCGGTATCGCTCCGGCAAACATTTCATTTCCAAAGACAATCAGCCCGCTCGACGTTTGGGAAAAGCTGGAAGGAAAAAAAGTAATTTTAAATTCCTACGCGCCGTTTTCCTTCGACGAAAGAAAACGCAAGCGATATAAACTTCTTTTCCTTCAGTGATGCTGCCGGAGTTTGACTAAGATCGTTTGGCTGCTGATCTGAGGCTGAATAAGCATCAGCATCTCTACTGCCATTTTTAATGTGCGGCTCAAATGATTTTTGTCTTGTTCTGGCTGTGAACATCAAGATTCAAAAGCACTCGAAATGCTTTAGGCTGGGAAAGCGCTACGCTAAATATTCATTTCCTTTGAAGAATAAAACCCGAAAATTCATTTTGTAGCAGCCATTATATTATTGCAGAGACTCGAAATGCGTCCCCCAAAATTTTAATAATCAATCAAGTTTTTCGATTATTTTTATTGTTTAACGGGAAATACTTTAATTTTCGTGGAATTTATTCCGAGTTCAAAATGTTTCACAGCTTATCAGATGGTATTTAAGGTAATTATTCTTTTCTTAATTACTCGATTGAAAATTTCACTCAAAAATCCTAAATTTTTAATTTGCAGAAGAAAATGCGAATCAGCAAAAGTGGTGCGAATATCGCAATGTAAATGCGAACGCTCTTCACATATTACATTGATATAATTTTAGATTAATTGTCTAAGAAAATTGGCGATTGTTTGTGAGAAATTATCTGGTCTTCACCCACTTTTATTTTTCTGAATTTCAGCAGTTTCAGTTTAATGGAATCCAAATCTCTCAGCACATTCTCAGTCGTTTCATCGTCGATTACCGATGAATCAACTTCGCGCATCAGATAAACCAATCCCTTGATCTCTTCCCAGAGAAGATGCTCGGTGTCGAACTCGTTAAACTCCAAAAGTTCGTCAACATTTATATCAATGAGCGCGACATTTGCCGCCAGTTTCTCGGCTTCTTTCTTCGGAGTTAAATTCAGTCTTTCATCGACACGCTTTTTGAGTTCCAACTGCGTGCCTTGCCGTTTGATGTGACTGTCGATAATTTCCTTTCTGATTTCAGACGGTCTGCGTTTGACGGTTTCGCCAAAATTCTTCCGGTTGATCCGGGCGAGAATTTTCGCTTCTTCGAGATTGATCTTGTAAACGTCCAAAGCCGGTTATTCACGGCGACCGGGATGAGGAGAGAAGAGATTATAAATCTCGGAGCCGGTGACGGTCGCATCGAGGAAGATCAGATCCTCATTCACACGCGCGTCAAAGGCGGTGTTTATGAGTGGCGGAAGATCACCGACGAGGAAGTCAAAGCTGCGTTGGAGAGATATTTAAGATTGGCGAAACGGAAATCGACCATCGGGCGAAAGGGGCGCGATGTGGATTCGCTTTGATCGGGCGGCGGAAGCAGCGGCGATTGATCGGCGGGCTGATAATACTGAATCGGACGAGCCGCGAATGTCGTCGTACAGCTTTGACCGGCGAATGAAAATCTATGCCGAAAAAGCGGGCATCGGGCATTTTCATATTCATCTAAAAACTGATAAATCCGCCCGATTCACGTTTTAATGTTATTTTTCTAATTCGGCAAAAAGAATTGTGATTGCGCTTTGGTCTTGTCTTGCGTAGAGAATCTTTTTTCCGTTAGCCGAAACGCTCAGATTTGAATAATAAAGCAGCGGCGATTTTTCAATTTTGGTAATTTCCGAGGTTTGGCGCGTTTCAAAATCGAAAAATTTGAGGCTGAAAGGCGGTTGTGTCGCAAAAGCCGTAAAGTAAACGCCTTTTGAACTTACGAACCACGAACGCCACGCGCCGACTTCCGCTAATTCGGCAATCGGCTTTTCATCTTCGCCGTTTATTCCGACGCTCCAAAGTCCTGCTTTTCCGCTTCCTTTTGAATATATAAGCGTTTTCCCGTCCGCCGTTGCAGACATTTCAAACGCGCCTTTTTTAGTAATTTGCACCGCTTCGCCGCCTTGAGCAGACAGTTTCCAGATTTGATCTTCGCCCGAACGATGCGAGATAAAGAAAACCGATTTTCCGTCTGCGCTCCACGCGGGAAGAAAACCGTTTTTATCGGATTCGGTCAGTTTTTTCGATTCACCGCCGTTCACGGAAATAATATAAACATCCGTTTTATCAGTAACTTGTGCGTCATAAACGATAAATTTTCCGTCGGGCGAAAAACGCGGACTTCCTTTAGAGTTTTCCGAATTAGTCAATTGCCGCTGATTTTTGCCGTTTGCGTCTGCAATCCATATTTCATAATTTCCCGTGCGATCGGACGCAAAAACTATCTGATTTCCGTCGGGCGAAAATTGCGGACTGTGATCGGCGCGAGTCGAACGAATCAGAGGACGCGATTGTTTTTCGTTAATTTCCCATATATTTTCGTCCGCAGTTTCTTCGGCAAAAGCGATCGTTTTGCCGTCGGGCGAAACCGCCAAACTTTGCAATTCCTTGCTTCCGGTCGGAATCATCTGCGGTTCGCCTCCGCCGAGCGAAACTTGCCATAAATTAAGCCGATTCGCGGCGCGAAAAGACGTGAAAAAAAGTTTTTCGCTGTCAATATTCCACGCCAAACCGTAAATTCTGACATTATCGTTCGTAATTTGACGAGGTTCGCCGCCTGCAATCGGAACAGTGAAAATCTCACGGTCAAAACTGCTGAAATATCGAATAAATGCAAGTGTTTTTCCGTCGGGCGAAAAGCGCGGCGTGTGGTCAACCGTCTGATTTTCGGGAAAAGTAAGACGCGTCTTTTCGTTCGTTTGAAGATTTATAGAGAAAATTCCGGCTTCGTTCTTTGAAGTGTCGAGATTTGCGTGCGCGAGAAATTTACCGTCGGGCGAAAACGAAACGCTTGCATAACTCGCCTTCTCGTAAAGTTTACGCTCTGCGCCGCCGAGTGCGGGAATCAAAATTATTTCGTTGTGATCGGGAAAGTTTCTGATAAACGCAATAGATTTTCCGTCAGGTGAAAAGACCGGATTTAGTTCGTCGTTGGCGGTTTCGGTCAAACGAACGGGTTCGCCCGCGCCGATCATTTTGACATAAATGTCGAGATTGCCGCCTTCGACTCCGCCGTCCCAAGCGTAAACGAGCTGCTGTCCGTCAGGCGAAAAAGCGGGCGTAAATTCGCGTCCCGGCAAACCCGAAAACGGTGCGATCTTCGAAGCCAAGATCATCTGCGTTCGGCTGCCGTTCAAGTAAACACGATAAATAACAAAAAAAGACAAGGCAAAAATTATAAAAACGGGAATGAGCCAGAAAATCGAAATGCGGCGTTTTTTCAGCGTGCCGGGCAAACTCTTCAACTTTTTCGGAGTTTCGACAATCTTTCCGTCAATAATTGAAATTTCAAGATCTTCCGATGAAGGTTCGATTTTCAGAGTTTCTTCTATTTGAATATGGTGAACGATCTGTTCTTTTACCGCCGAAACATCCCCGTTGATCGGTAAATTGTTTTCATAGCTTTGCAGATTTACGAAACTTTCTTTTTCATCAGCCTTTGAAATTCTAGAATCGCTCAATCTGACCTCGGGCAAAAAACGGTAACCGCGTTTCGGAACGGTTTCGATGATTTTGACATCGGTGCAGGCAGCCAGTTTTTTGCGAAGCCAAGACACGTTGCGCGTCAGCGTCGCTTCTTCGACAAATGTGTCGTTCCAAATTTTATTGAGCAAAACATCTTTTTCAACGATGTTTCCGGCATTTTCGATCAGCAGCAGAAAAACGTCAAATTCCTTTGGCGTGAGTGAAATCGGCTGATCTTCACAATATAAACGTAGATTTTTTCTATCCAGACGAAAGGATTCAAATTCGTAAAACTCTTGCATTTGTTGGTTATTAACACTATCCGAAATTTTATCCGAAAAATTTCCGACTTTTATCGGGATTTTTCTTGAGAAAGTTTGTAACTTCTAAAATTTCGACATGACCACAAATCACATCGAAATTACGAATTGATTGTAACAAATTCAAAATTACAGTGAAACGGAAAACCGGTGTTCTCGTTTGGTTTATTCCGGAAAAATTAAAAGGAAACATCGCCTTATAAACAAAAGATTATGAATAACTTAAGAAGATTTTTAACGATTGCACTTGTTTTCGCCGTTCTGGCGATTTCGGCACAGCAGGTTGCGGCGCAGTCTGCACAGGATTTTACGTTGGTCAACAAAACCGGCGTAGAAATTCACGCGCTTTTTGTTACGCCGCACAACGCGGATGAATGGGGCGAAGATATTCTCGGCAGAGATACCCTCGCTTCGGATGAAATTCTCGACATCAGTTTTTCGCGCAGTGAAAAAGCCGAATACTGGGATTTGCGGATTGAAGATGAAGACGGCGAGTTCATCGAATGGGAAAAACTCGACCTTTTGGAAATTTCCAAAGTGACTCTTTACTACCAAAACGGCAAAGCAACCGCGACCGTCGAGTAGAAAAATCAATAATCGGCACGGCAATCAGCTTTGACTGTGCCGTGCCGTTGGCTCGAATTTGAGATAACAAAATGAAAATTACGCGCAAAACGAGAATATCGTATATTGCCGAAAAGAAAACATCTATTTTACCGCAGAAAGAAACCGCCAATGTGGGATTTTGTCATCTCTGCGAGGCTGAAATGATTCCGGCGCAGATTGCCGGCGAGTATTTCAACGTCAGCAGCCGCACGATCTATCGCCTGATCGAAGCGGACAAAATTCACTTTGTCGAAGCGGAAGATCACAAAATTTTTATATGCCCCGTTTCCTTTGAGGAAAATCGGGACTTCGGAAATGCGGCGGAAAGCCGTTGAAGTTTGATACCGAAATTTTACAAGAAAGAAAGATAAAGAAGAAAAGAAAAATAGAATTACCAGCATGAAACAATCATTAAAAGCAATTATAACAATGACATTTTTTAGCCTCTGCGTCGGTTTAATATTAACGACGGCGGCACAGGCGGCGACTTTAACGGTGACTTCGACGGGCGATACGACCGTCGGCGCGGCAGGCTGCGCGGACGGATGCAGTTTGCGCGAAGCGATTACGGCGGCGGCGGCGGGCGATACGATCAATTTTTCGTCGCTGTTCAATACGGCGCAGACGATCAACATTACCAGCCAACTGCCGACAATCGGCAAAAATCTGATTATTACGGGAACGGGCGCGCGTCTGCTGACCGTGCGGCGCAGCACGGCGACCAATTATCGAATATTCGATATTACCGCCGGAACAGTTCGGATTTCGGGGATGACGATTTCCAATGGTTCTGATTCTTCAGGCGGCGGCGGAGGTGTGACGACCTCAGGCACATCGTCGGTGGTGACGCTCGACGGCGTGACCGTCTCCGGCACTAGCTCCCTAAGTGTTGCGGCGGTGGACAACCTTGGAGGAACGCTGACGATTCTTAATTCGACCATCAGCAACAATTCAACCATCGGTGTCGCTTCCGAAGGAACGGCAGTCAACATCGCCAACTCGACTATCTCGGGCAACAACGGCACGAGTGTCGGAGTTGCCGGAGGAATTTACAATTCGACTACCCTCAATCTGAACAATGTGACCGTGGCGAACAACGTCAACGGCGGCATTGAAAACTTCGGCACAACCAACATTCGCAACACGATCATCACGGGCAGCACGGGGCGCGCCGACGCGCTCGGCGGGTTCACTTCGCAGGGCAACAATCTCGTCAGCAACCTCGGCACGGCGACCGGCTTCAGCGCGGCATCAGGCGATAAACTCAACGTCGCCGCCAATATCGCCGCACTCGCCAATAACGGCGGACAGACCGACACGCACAGACCGAACACGGGGAGTCCGGCGATTAACGCGGGCAACAACTGTGTCGTCACGGCGACGTGCGGCACAAATAATCCGCCCGTTGCGCTAACAACCGATCAGCGTGGCACAGGTTTCGGACGACAAGGTGGCACAGCGGTTGACATCGGCGCAATCGAAGCCGTTCCGCCGACTGCCGCCAATGCGTCAATTTCGGGTAGAGTTTTGACAGCGGACGGACGCGGCATTACCCATGTTTCGATAACAGTCAGTGGTGGTAATTTGAGTGAACCGAAAGTAGTTAGAACCTCGTCATTCGGTTATTACAGCGTTACGGATTTAGTAGCAGGTGAAACCTACATTGTCGAAATCCGTGCAAAACGCTATTTGTTTACGAATTCAACGCGGGTTATTAATTTAATGGAGGATATATCCGATCAAAATTTTATTGCCGAACAATAAAGCAAACCTAAAGTAAATGTAATACAGGCAGAAACGCGAAAAGATTTAGAGCGTCACTCATTTGGTTGATTGACACGCTCCATAACAGACGCGTTTCTGCCTGTAAACTCATTTTTTCAGGAATTTCCCTAAATCAGGGTTTAGCGATAGCAATGGAGAAAAATCCATGAATGGATTCATGGCGAAATTCAGCTTGACGAGACGACCTACAACGACGAGAAGAAAAGCGGATTATAGACATCATTTCAACTTTATGATGAATTATGACGCACAAATTAAAAGCCCGATTAGAGTGGGTTAAACTCTATGCAGAAACTAAGAATGCCGGGCTTGTCTGCCGTCGTTGCGACATTTCCAGACCCACTTTGAGAAAGTGGTGGCGACGATTTCAAAAGAGCGGACAAGACGGTCTGGAAGATTTAAGCCGTCGTCCGAAAAGTTCTCAGAATCGAAAGATTTTTGAGAAGGAAATTAAACTGGTTTCCGAGCTTCGCAAACGACGGCTCGGGTCGCTAAGGATTCAAAGCGAATTGTTGAGAAATTGGTGTCTGTTTAGTAACGGAACAGAAAATAACGGCTTTTTCCATTTTCTTAAACACTCGAAGATGGAAGCCTTTTTTACCCAATCTTCTGCTACAGAGGACGGAATACACATCGGCATAAAATATACCACAGAAAAAGCCATTTACTTCCTTGATAAGTGAGTCAAAATCATGGCTTCCTTTCTTTAGCTTTTCTATCTAGATAAAGACAACTTATGCGCAAATAAATGTAAGAAAAGACAACTTATGCGCAAAAAAAATGACACCTTATGAAAGATA
>SXVE01000369.1 GCA_005790265.1 Acidobacteriota bacterium
CCATCTGCCAGAAATTGTCTTTGCGCCCGAAACCTAAAATTCTGTCGGGTTTTGCACCGACTTTTTCCCAAATCGCGCGGGCTTCGTCGTCCGCCGGAACTTCGGTGTCGCCTTCAAAAACAGAAAACCAGAGGCGATTTTCTTCCAAACCTAATTCGTTAACCAGAAAATCCCACGCGAACTTGATCGCGTCTTCTTTGAAATAATCGCCGAACGAAAAATTCCCCAACATTTCAAAAAACGTATGATGGCGCGCAGTTTTTCCAACCTCGTCCAAATCATTATGTTTCCCGCCCGCGCGGATACATTTTTGCGACGAAACGGCGCGATTATAATCGCGTTTTTCCGCGCCGGTGAAAACGTCTTTGAATTGATTCATTCCCGCGTTCGTGAACAAAAGCGTCGGGTCGTTCGCTGGTAAAAGCGGGGATGAATGGACGATTTTATGTCCGTTTCGTTCAAAATACTCTAAAAATCTGCGTCTGATTTCGGTGCCTTTCATAAAGATTTAAATTGATTAAATTGATGTTTTAAACTTAAAGAAAAAAATTTTAGCACAAACCTAAATTGAAGACATCGCGAAACGGGAAATGCCGGACGGCTTTTTTAACAAAAAGCCGTCCGGCATTTCCCGTTCAAGAAGGAGGTCGTCAGGATCATTAGACACAAAAATTAGTAATAATGAACCAAACCCATTTGTCATGAGAATCTCATGCTCATTTATCTATTTCGCCGGACGAATAATTTTGGATGCAAAGTTTTTCACAAAAATTTTTCGCTAACTTCGCTGATGTTCAAATCGGTAGATTTCATCGGCGCTGATGCAGCAGTCGAGTTTCACATCAAATTCGTTTGCATCGCTTATTTTTTCAATCGGCGCGAAATAGCTGAGACCTATTTTCAAACAGTCGGAGCGCGTTTGCCGCAGAAATTTATCGTAAAAACCTTTTCCGTAGCCGACGCGAAAACCTTGGCGATCAAAACACAAAAGCGGCACAAGCACGGCATCTATTTCTTTATCTGCCACAATCTCAGCATTTAGCGGTTCGGCGATGTTCCAGATGTTTTCCGTTAATTCGGACGCAGCCGTGAATCTGACGTTTTCAATTTCTAACGTTTGAAAATTAACTCGCGGCACAAGCGTTTCGACACGCGGAAATCTGCGCCAAATTTCTTCAATAATAAAAAAAGTTTGAATTTCGTTGAATTTTTCAATCGGCAGAAAAAGATGCAGAAATTTTGTGCTCGACAACTCGAACTCGTCGAAAAACCGCGCCGCAATTTGTCGGCTTTGAGTTTTTCGCGCCGATGGCGTGATATTTTTTTGCCGGTCGAGATAAATTTTGCGCAGTTCTGATTTGTTCATTAAAAAACGCTTCGCCGCACGCGCTTGTTTCGGCATATATTTAATATTAAAAACGGCTGATAATGAATTTTGTTTTAATAGTTTTTAGCCGCCCAAACGAAGTTATTAGAGAACTCGACAAAATCAGCTTAAATATGTCAAAATTCTCACTATATTAACAATTTATTATTCATAGCAAACAAAATTTAAGGAGATTTTTTAATAACTGATGTCAGAAGAAGCAGTAGTACAAGCAGCGGAAGAACAAACGGCGGCGCAACCGACGGAAGCGGATGTCAATGCTGAAGATGTATCTTACCACGCAGTGGAAAAAGAAGGCAGCGTAACGGCGATTTGGGAAATGCAGGGACCGAAACATTTGCGGACGATTGATCCGCGTTCATCGGAAGGCAAGCAAATTCTCGCGCTGTTTGAAACCGCCGGTTAATTTCAAAAAGCGAAATATTCAATCGGACGAAGCCGCACGAAAATACGAGTTTGTTTTCGCGTCGCTTCGTCTTTTTGCGTTTGTTTTCAGATGATTCGAGTGAGTTTTTGTTTGCGGCAATCAAAAAATCTTCCATCAAATTCCGCCGCTTGAGCAATTTTTAATCCGGCTGATGTCAAAAAAATGGCGTCGGCTTCCGGCAAAACTGTCAAAGATGCCTCGACTTCCGCGCACCTTTGATTTTCCAGCAAAAACTCGCGCGTCGTTCCCGCCAAACAACCGGTTTTGAGCGATGGCGTAAAGAGTTTTTCGTTTTTCAGCCAGAAAATATTTGCCAGACAAGCCGAAACGATTTCGCCTCGTTCATTGATTTGCACGGCTTCGTCGAAACCGCGTTTCCGGGCTTCGTCAAAAGCCAAAATCTTTTCCAAATAGTTGCCGGATTTGATGTTAACGAGCGGCGACATTGAATTCGCCCGAAACGGCGAAACGGTAAGGCGCAAATTTTCTAAGTTTTTGCGCGCGTCCGCCGTCGTAATCAATAAACTTGTGCGGCGCGGCGCGGGAAAATTCCAGATTTCGCTTGCCGTTTCATCAAAAAAAGTGATGCGCGCGCGCGCGTTTTTCGCCTTATTGACGAACAGCGTTTCATCGAGCGCGGCTGTTACCGCTCTTTCGCTAAACGGCGTCAAATCAATCGCCAATTTTTTCGCGTTGTTACTTAATCTCGCCCAATGTTTTTCCCAGAGAAACGGCTTAAAATCATTGATGGCAAGCGTTGTAAAAATACTTTTGCCGTAAAGTCCCGCGACCGACATTGCGCCGATAGAAGCGTTTTCCGGCGAAATTATTTGTTGGTTAAATGAAATAAATTTATGCATTGCCGCGCAAAAGAATTTTACTTTACAAAAAACAAAAAAAGGAAATCTCCATTTTCAGAGATTTCCTTTTTTAATTATAAAATTGAGTTTACCGTTTATTTTCCGGCGCGATAAGTCGCAAACATCGAATCCATTCTCGAATCCTGTCCGCCGGTGAATTCAAACATACACGAATCGTCCGTGTAATCCATAAAGTTGGTGATCGGGTCGAGTCCGGCTTTGTTGCGGCAGCTGTCGAGACCGTTCGGGCAGCCGTAAGCAGCCGATTTTTCCGCCGCCGTGTCATTGACGTAATCGCCGCTGCCGCTGCAACCGCCTTGAAATGTATGATACAAACCCATCCAGTGTCCGACTTCGTGTGTTGCCGTGTCGCCTAAATTATAAGGCGCGGCATTTCCGCCGGGAAGCGATGAATAAAGCAGAACGACGCCGTCTTTCGCTTTTGCGCCGGCGTAACTCGATGGAAATGTCGCATAGCCGAGAATACCGTTGCTCGGATTGCAGGTGTAAATGTTCAAATCGTCCGCCGTGCCTTGGCGAAGCGCCGTTTTCATAGCGGTTTCCGATGTTCCGTAACAACCGTTGTACCAAGTTGCGTTGGTCGTTCGGTCAGTGGAAACCAAGTTAAACGAATAACCCCAAGCGGCGTAAGCATTGTTCATTACCGTCATTTGATCGTTGATCATTTGCGTTGTAATGTCGCCGTTGGAAACGCCCGTTCCTTTGTTAACGACGTGAAAATAAACGTTGATAACGGTTGCCGCCGCCTGTTCCATCGGCGCACCGTTTTTTGCCGCTTCATCCATCCGCAATGCAAAATCGGCTTCGGCGGAGGCAATTTTTTCCGGATTGTGATCGGTTGCGCAGAATCTTCCGCCCTGCACGATGACGGGCAATTTAGTTTTTGATTCTTTTTCTGCTTTTTCCTGTTGCGCGTTAGCCGCGAAATCTGCTGAGAAAAGCACTAACGCGATTGCGAAAAACCCTGCGAATGCTGCTAAAAAACGAAATTTATTCATTTATCGGTAAACTCCTTTAGAATTGTGTTTTTGATTTAGGAAAGCGAATAATATATAAAGACCGATAAAGCAATTGGGGTTTTTGTAAGTTACTATTTTTGGAACGCAAACGTCAACCCAACTTATAACCCAAATAAACAAAACTTATGAAAAACTTTTGTTGATCGCGGTTTTTGTCCTAATTTACAGCAATTATTCCGTCTTAAATCAAAGCTAAACGGCGAAATTATATGGCTTACGAAATAAGCATGAATTAAAATGAGAGTTTTGAGATTTTCAATTTACCCGATTATTTTTTTCTGTGCAGGCGTTTTTTTCGGTTGCCGCTCGCTGCCTGAAAACGTTTACCAAAAAAATAACAACGCTCAATTTTCCGAATCGAAACGGCATTTACCGCTCGAAAAAATTAATCCGATTACCGTTCGCCGCGTGATTGAGAGCGCCAATCTTCAACTTGAAACGACAAAAACGTATGATCCGGCATACGTCGTTCTCGATTATCCGAATGGCGATGTTTCGCCGGAAAAAGGAGTTTGTACGGACGTGGTCGTGCGCGCTTTTAGAAACGCCGGCGTTGATCTGCAAAAAGAAGTTCACGAAGATATGACTGCGAATTTCTCGGTTTACCCGAAAAAGTGGGGATTAGCACGCGCCGACGCGAATATTGATCACCGCCGCGTGCCGAATTTACAGACCTTTTTCACGCGGCGGGGAAAATCGCTCGCGATCACTCAAAATTCTGAGGATTACATTCCCGGCGACGTCGTTTCGTGGGATTTAGACAATCGTGGAATGACGCACATCGGATTAATTTCCAACATCTGGAATGAAAAAACCGCTCGCTACTCGATAATTCACAATATCGGCGGCGGCGCGGTTCTCGAAGACGCGGTTTTTAACTGGAAAATCACCGGACATTACCGGTATTTTTGAGCGACGAAAATTGTTGAGGCAGTTTGATAAATTCGCTCAAAAAATTTGAATTTACGCTTCAAAAGGAATTTCGGCGTTTTGCAGCAAACTCAATTCGTTGCGCGAAACTTTTTCGAGCAGTTCCGGTTCGTCAAACATTTTCAGCAGTCCGCGAACGGTCGCGTAGCGCGGTTCGTCGGAAACCGTAACCGGCAGACTGATAAAGCCGCGCAGATATTGATCGAGTCCTTCGAGCAGAGCGCCGCCGCCGGTTAAAATCACGCCGCGGTCAAAAATATCCGCCGCTACTTCCGGTCGCAGCTCGGTCAAAGTGTCGCTGACAATCTGCGCGATGCGCCGCACGATGCTTTCGACAATCGGATAAACTTCGCCCGCCGTCACTTCGACCGCGCCTGGACTTCCCGTTTGCACGTCGCGCCCGCGGACGGTAATGGATTTTGTAATGTCTTCGGGCAGAAAAGCGGAAGCGAAATTGGTTTTGAGCATTTCCGTCGTTTCTTCGCCGACTTGCAATCCGCGATGACGCCGCAGATGATTGGCTAAAGCCGCGTTGATTTCGTTGCTGCCGAGTCGTTCCGAACGCGAATGAACAACCGTTCCTTTGGCGACAATCGCGATATTCGTCGTTCCGGCGCCGAAATCAATAACCGCCGAAGCGCGTTTATCCGACGGCAGAACGCCCGCGCCGAACGCCGCCGCCAAACCTTCTTCCATCATATAAACTTTGCCGATATGCGCTTCTTCCGCCGCGTTCAGCAAAGCGCGCTGTTCGACGTGCGTGACATCGGAAACCATACTCATCACGGCTTGCAGCGAAACTTGCGAGCCGCCGGTTTTGGCTTCTTTGACAAAATGCGCGAGCATTTTTTTGGTGCGCTCGAAATCGGCAACGACTCCGCCCATCAGCGGCGCGCGGACATTAACATCACGTCCTTCACGACCGAGCATTTCGGCGGCTTCCTTTCCGTAAGCGACTATTTCTTCGGTCAGTTCGTTCACCGCGACCATTGACGGCTCATCAAGCACAATGTCGCGTCCTTTAACCGCGATGATCGTACTTGCCGTTCCAAGGTCAATCGCCATCGAATCGGTAACGAGTTTTTTCAGTGATGAAATTTTTAACATAGAGGGTTTTCCTTCAATATCAAAATATTAAAATTGGGCGGAGAAAATTACCAAGATATCGTGTTTCAGAATGGTAATTTCTAATTCCATTTTACCTCGAAAAGGTTAACTGCCTGCAAGCGATTTTTAACCGTCAGCGGCTTTTGTTTGATGAGCGAAAATCGGTTGTCGCTCGCCGCCGCCGTCGCTTCGCTGATTAAAATCTGTCCGCCTGCGGCACTGGCTTCGAGTCTCGCAGCCAGATTGACCGTATCGCCGATTGCCGTATATTCGCTGCGTTGTTCCGAACCGATATAACCGATGGTCGCTTCGCCGGTATGAAGCCCGATGCCGACGGCGATTTGGCTGAAACCTTCCGCTTCCAGTTCGCGATTGAGCGTAGCGATTCTTTGCTGCATCGCCACCGCCGTACGCAAAGCGTTTTTCGCGTCTTCCGGCGTGGCGTTCGGCGCGCCGAAAATCGCCATTAAACCGTCGCCGATATATTTATCGAGCGTTCCGCCGTGCTCAAAAATAATTTCGCTCATCGCGGAAAAATATTTATTGAGCAGCCCGACGACTTTTTCCGGATTCGTATTTTCCGAGATGGCGGTAAATCCGCGAATGTCGGAAAATAACACCGTAATATTTTGATTTACTCCGCCCAGCCGGAAAGAGTTTGGCTTTTCGAGCAGCTGTTTGACGACGTATTCGGGCATAAACCGACTGTAATTTGCTCGCGCAACTTCTTCGCGCGCCAAACGGCGATGAGCTTTGACCGTTTCAACCGTCACTGCCGTTTGCGCCGCCACCGCGCTGATTAACTCCAGATCGTCCGGGCTGAACGTCGCAAACGGATCGAGCCGGTCGGCGTAAACAACGCCGTGAATATTCGATTCGGTAATCAAGGGCGCGCAAATCGTTGAGCGCACGCCTTGCGACACAATCGAATCGGAACCGGAAAACTGTTCGTCGCTGCGTGCATCCTGCGACAGCAACGCCACTTTTTCGCGCATCACCTGATGCGTAATCGTGCGCGAAACCGTTAATTTCTCCGTTAATTTTTCCAGATTCTCGTTACGCGTGCGGACGGCAATCGGATAAAGAGTATATTCCAGAATTTTGCCGTCCAAAGTTTCATCCGCGAGCAGCGCAACCACTCGATCTGCCGGTGTTCCGCGAAAAATCAAATCAGTTGCGCGTTCAAAAATTTCTTTCAAGTCAAACACTGTGCCAAGCACTTTGCTCATTTCGTAGAGCAATTCCAAAACTTTTGCTTTTCGCCGCAATTCTTTTATTTCCTCGGGCGTCGGAGCATTCGCTTCGATAGACATACTCGAACGCCTGCCCATTATTTCGCTTGCCGAAATCAAAAGCTGCGTTTGTCCAAGCGGTTTATCGTCATAATTTACCGCTTTCGTATCAATTGCCGAACGAGATTTTTCCGACGATTTTTCGCCGTCCGCCGTCACATCCACATCTTCGGACGGAGCAATCGGCGCTCTCGGAGATTCAAATTTTTTGAACTCCAAAGTCGTTTCGCCGATGGTGATGACATCGCCGAATTCGAGAAACTTTTCAAACCACGGCAATCCGTTAACGAAAACGCGGTTGATGCTGCGCTTAATTTCGCCGTCTTCGTAATATCCGTCAATAATTCTAAATTGTCCGCTGATGGCGACCAATTGCGCGTGTTTGCGCGAAGCGCGCCGATCATTCAAAACGATGTCGTTTTCTTTGGCGCGCCCGATGGTGTAAGAAGAATCGGGAAGCAGTTTTACTTCTCCGACTTTCCCGCCCGGCTCAATTATTTTTAAGATTGCATTCACGGATTTGATAATGGTAAATGATAAATGGTAATTGGTAAATCTTGAGTAAAAACTTTTTTGACATAAATTTCGGCGGACGTTTGAGCGCCATTTATTTGCCGCCGATTTCTTGCGCGTTCGGCGATTTGATTCTCAATTTTTCGAGCGATTTTTAACTATTTTTTAACCAGCGATGATTTATTTTGACAACAATGCGACGACCAATATCGCGCCCGAAGCGACAGCGGCGATGATGCCTTTTTTGACTGAGTTTTACGGCAACGCATCATCCGCCTACGATTTTGCCCGCGAAACGAAAAAAGCCATCAAAAAAGCGCGCGAATCGGTCGCTGAATTGTTAGGCGCGCGCGATTCAAATCAAATCGTTTTCACGTCCGGCGGAACCGAAAGCGATAATTGGGCGATTTTCGGAGCGCTCGAAGCAAATTCTGCCAAAAAACACATTGTCACAACGCGCGTCGAACACGAAGCAATCAGAAAATTATGCGAAAAATTGCAAAATAATGGCTGCGAGATTTCGTGGCTCGAAGTTGATGAAAACGGCGCGCTCGATTTGAACGAATTAAAAACGGTTTTGCGCGCTGATACGGTAATCGTTTCGGCGATGCTCGCCAATAATGAAACCGGCATTTTATTCCCGGTCGAAGAAATCGCGCGCATCGTCAAGGAAAATTCCGACGCGCTTTTTCACGTTGACGGCGTTAATGCGGTCGGAAAAATTCCCGTCAATTTGAAAGATACAGAGATTGATCTTTTATCAATTTCCGGTCACAAATTCCACGCGCCGAAAGGCGTCGGCGCGCTTTATATTCGTGAAGGCGTTCGACTTCCGCCGTTTTTGATCGGCGGCGGACAGGAAAACGCGCGCCGCGCCGGAACCGAAGCCGTTCATCAAATCGCGGCGCTCGGCGCGGCGGCTGAACTGGTTAAAGATTTGTCGGCGATGGGTAAAGTTTTCAATCTGCGAAACAAATTGGAAGACGAAATTTTGAATAAAATTCCAAATTCTCGTTTGAACGGCACGCGCGATTACGACAAAAGACTGCCGAACACGTCGAACATTTCTTTTGCCAACACGAACGGCGAAGCGATTTTAGCGCGGCTTAACGACGCGGGCGTTTGCGTCTCGACCGGTTCGGCATGCAACGCGGAAAATCACACGGCATCAGCGGTTTTGCAGGCGATGAACGTTCCGTATGCGGACGCGATGGGCGCGATTCGATTTTCTTTAGGAAGATACAACACGGCGGAAGAAGTTGATTTCGTGCTGGAAATTCTGCCGGAAATTATTGCGGAAATTCGTCAGATTGCGCGGTGAAATCTACGCGCCGGTAAATTTCTTCGATTGGCAAAACGTAATCAATCGAATCGAGCCGAATCTCCGCGTCCGTTTCGTCGTAAATCTCTGCCTGCCATTCGCCGTTTTCTAATTTGCGATGAACTTCGATTGAAATTTTATCCTGCGAAA
>SXVE01000370.1 GCA_005790265.1 Acidobacteriota bacterium
CTGCGGTCGGAACTTGCAATTCTTGACTTTGCAGTTTATGAGCGGCTCGGCTCGAATATTTTTCCAAAATCCGCGCGTTTTCGGCGCGGGCGTCTCTGGCTGCTTGCTGCAAACGAGCGATGTCTGACAGATGCTCACCGACGGCGCGTTCGGTTTGAAAAACTGCGGCGGTCGTCGCGCTCGCGTAAATATTCTGCTGAAATTCCTCGCGCCAGTTTTTTATTGTTTCGTCCTGCCCCTTAATTCTGGCGGCTTCAATCGTTTTCTCGCCGAAATTGGAAAACTTGAATTTATCGTTTTCGCTGCGATCATCCGGGTAAAATCTTTCGAGCAGTTCTTTGTATGTTTCGGTGCTGAGAAGCGCGTTTTCCGGCAGCTTGATTTCGACGGTTGTTTTATCGTTCGCTCTGGTGATTTCGACTTTGCCGAAAGTTTTTAAAATTTCGCCCAGTTTGCGATTTTCCGCGCTGGCGCTTTGTTTTAATTCTTGACTGAAACCGTTGATTTTCTCGGGGGGCTGGTTTTGCAGCAGGACGGCGGCGGCGCGAAAATCTCGGTCGGTTATTTCTTTTGAACCGAGCGGGGAAGTTTCGACGCGCTCGCCTAAAACGCGCGCTTGATTGACGTGGCTTTGAAAATAAAAACTTTTTTCGGCTCGGCTCGGCGGTTGTTGAGTTTGCAACTCGTCGCGGTTGCTTGCGTTTCCGAAAATCTGCCGCCGCTGATCGAAGGCGAAGCGGTATTCGAGGTTTTCTCTTTGCGCGGTCGCTTTCGCGTAAACGAAATCTTTTTCCTGCGGCGGAAGATTTCGATAAACTTCACGGTGATCGAAGGCGTTTTTATATTTTAAGTTTTCGCCCGGCGTCTTTAGACTTTCAAAAAAATGCCTCGTCGCGCCGATAGAATCTTGCAGCTTCGGTCGCGTCAAACGAGATTCCAGGCTGTCAACCAGTTTTTGCGCTTCGGGGCTTGGACGTATTTCGCCTTTCAACAACGCCTCGGTCATTTGGCGGCGGCTCTCTCCGCTGTGCGCGAAAGAAAGGCGGGCGACGGTCATCTCCGCCGTGTAATGCGCCGGAGAAGTTTCGGTGAAAAGAAACTGCATTTCTTTCTGACTCAACGGGCGCGGCTGTTTTTCTTTTGCGCCGGTTTCCGAGCCTTTAACTTTCAAACCGAGCGCGGCGTTCTCGATGCGAATTTCTGCGGCGGTTTTAATGACATCGCCGCGCGTCGTCGCGGCTTCCAATCGGGCGGCGTAAATTCGGTATCTTTCGCTTCCGTGCCGCAATCTCGTTTCCGGCTGCCTGAGCTGAAAATTGACGTATGAAGTAACGAAAGCACGCTCTTCGAGCGATTTTGCGGAAGCGCGCCCAACGCCGATTTCCGCCGATTTTCCGAGCTTAAAAGCGAACGACGGGCGCAAATCGCGCAATTCACCCAACTGTTTTTTAATTTGATTTTCTTTCGATTTATCGCTCTCATTTTCTCTAGCTTCTTCGAGTTTCAGCAGTAACTCGGCGGTTTCGATTTTTGTTTTCTGATAAAAAGTTTTTTCGCCCGACTCAAGAGCCGCGCGGAACTCGCCGGGTGTTCGGAGTTCAATGACGTTCTGCCGGCGCACGTCAATTCTTTCAATTTGTTCTTTAACGCCTCTGCTCAGGTTTTCGGTGTTACGGGCAAATTCGGCGATTGTTTTCTCGCCTTTCAAGTCGTTCGCTGCACGCCCCGCTAAAATTTCGCGGGCTTCCTCGGCGGTAGGAGTCAAAACTAGATTTTTCCAGCGAGCGATTTCGCTTTCGATTTTTTCTCTCTGCCCGTTGGAAACTTGGGAATCCAGCAATTTCGTTTCAAGTTCGCCGATTTTTTGTTTTTGGAAGATCGTTTCAAGCCGGTTGAGCGCGTCGTCTTTTGCGCTTTGGCGGACGTTTTCGTGAAACGGTTTGAGAATTTCTTTGACAGAAAAGCCGCTTTCGAGCTGCCGGTCAATTTCAGGCAAAGTTTCGACGAGCAGGCGTTCGATTTCCCGCTCGGTAAATTCGGCGGGAAAAAGCGGTGCTTTGTCGCTCAAATCAATTCGCTCGTATCCTTCCGCGACACTAATTTTTCCGTCTCCTTGCGAAACTAAGCCGCGCTCGCTCGCTAGTATTTCATCGCTGAATTGCTCGCCTCTTTCGATTGCTTCGCCGTCCGCGTCGCGCCCGACGGCGTTTTCGTAAATTTCTTCGACGACGTGATTTTCGTCCGGCTCCTCCCAAACGCTTCCGCTTCGCTCGTCTTGTTCGTAATCGGAAAGCGGCGCGAATTCGATTTTGTCCGCCGGTTCAAGCGCGTGCATTTGCTCGGCGAGCCGACCGATAGTTTCGAGCGCGTCGTCGAATCTGTCCCGGCGGCTTGCGCCGATTCGCGCCACGTCGCGCTCGCCTTCCAACAGCGCGCTTTTGCCTTCGAGCGCGTCATACATCCAGGTAAAAACCTTGAGCTTGGTTTCGCCGTCGGCGGTGGAAAGTCCCGCGATTCGATTTCCGTATTCGACGATTTGCGGCGCGATTTCTTTTGCTCTCGATTCGTCGTTCAAGATTTTGCTGATACGTTCGACTGCATAACTTTCCGTCGTCAGAGCGAGCTGCGGCGCGAGGCTTAAGTTTTCCTTCGGCACGATCAATTTGCCTTCGCTGACGTTTCCGCCGCGCTCGTAGATGTCGCGGACGAACTGCGAGAATTTGCCCAAATGCGAGGCTTGCTCGGATTGGTTTCTGCCGTCGGTTTGATTTATTTTTTCGAGCAGCTTGTCGGTTTCGCTGACAGCCAGAATTTCCGCTATTGCTCTTTGAGTTCGCGGATTAAGCCCGTCCTCAATTTTTGAAGAATCGTTCTTGCCATTCGTCCGAACGCTCTGGGATTGGTTTTCCCTTCGACTCGTTTCCTGAATCTGTTGATTCTTGATGTGAAGGTTGATCTTTTCAATCGCCATCTTTACCACGTCCGCGTGACACATCGCGCCATTGCGACAGTTGCAGGCGACAGTAACTTGCTCGCCTTTGCCGAGCGCGTCGCTGACGGTTTTCAGCCCGTCCCGCAAGCCGTCATTGTTTGCTTTGTAATCGCGTCGCAGTCGCTCGGCGTAAGCGGCTATGGCTTCAGCGCGGTCAATCTTAAGAGCATCAATTTCTTTTGATGTCGGCGACAGAAGACGTAAATTTTCAGCCTTGATGTCGTTCAAATCGAGAAGGCGCAATCTGCTGATTTGTGAGTCCGATGAATTTTGAACGATGACTTTGTTCCCGCCCGTTTGAGTGTTGGCGTTGATTTCTCGACCGCGCCGGTTGTCGAATCCGATTTCCGACAGCTTCGCGTTCAAATAAGCGAAGGTTTGCGGCGCTTTTTCATCCATTCGCGCCAGTCCCGTGCCGATTCCGCCGCGCGGAACAACGACGGTTTTACCGGGCGTAATTTTATCGAACGCTTCGTCAATCGCTTTTTTATTCGC
>SXVE01000371.1 GCA_005790265.1 Acidobacteriota bacterium
CGAAGTTATTTCGACTATCGGCGTCGCGTTGGCGATGGTGCGCGACACGATTGAGCGCAATATCGTTGACCCGACACCTGAACAAATTCTGCAAATCCGCCGCGAAGCCGTCGAAGCCGTCTGCAAAATCGGCGCGCTGCCCGAAACGGTCGAAGTTCAAATTGAAGTTGATACGCGAAAAAATCTCGTTCGCGCGACGGCGTTCGGCACAACCGAATTAAAAAAAGAAAACGCGGCAAGCATCGGCGGTTTCGACGGAGCAAAAATTGCTGCAGCGCGTTCGATGAAACTCGACGAATCGAAAATCGAACTAAAAGCCGAAACGTCAAATTTATACGTTTTTACGGCTGAAGTTCGGACGAAAACGTTTTTCGGTTTGTTTGAAAATTCAAAACAAACGGTGCGCGTTCTTGATAAAACCGGCGTTGTCCGGCTTCAACGCGGCAACGCCGAAGTATCGGAGACGACGGCGAAAAATATCGCCGCGACGCTCGAAAACGTGATCGGCAAATTGACCGATTTCGGCGATGCGGGACGCAGTTTGCCGGACATTCATTTATTGATCGGCGCGCGAATCGTCAATTTATCGGGACTCGCGGAAATGCAGCAGGCGATAATCTTAGCCGAAACCGAAACGGAAAGTCTGGCGGACGACGAAAAAATTATCATTGTCGCGACGGCGAAAAATTAGGAACTTTTAGCCACAGAGTTCACAGAGAACACGGAGAAAACTGGGAAATTGAAGAAGTAGATAGAAACCAGTCAAAAATATAAATACTCAAAAATCTCAGTGAACTCTGTGTTCTCTGTGGCAAAAATGAAATGAAAGTTTTGCAAACGGAAATCTTAATTGTCGGCGGCGGCATCGGCGGCTGCGCGGCGGCACTCGCGGCGTGCGAAGACGGGCGCCGAGTGATTTTGACCGAAGAATCGGACTGGATCGGCGGACAGTTGACGTCGCAGATGACGCCGCCGGACGAACACGGCTGGATCGAGGAATTCGGCTGCACGCGGTCATATCGAAAATTCAGAAATGCGGTGCGCGAATTTTACCGCGACAATTATCCTTTGACCGAAGCGGCGCGAAACAATCCGCTTTTGAATCCGGGCGACGGCTGGGTTTCGCCGATTTGCGCCGAACCGAAAGTTTATTTGAGCGTTTTGCGGGCGATGCTCGCGCCGTTCGTCGAAAGCGGAAGTTTAACGATTTTGACCGAACATTTTCCGGTTAAAGCGGAAACGGAAACGGACGAAGTGCGGCGCGTCACTTTGCTTAATCTAAAAAACGGCGCGGAAATTACGATTTCCGCCGATTTTTTTCTCGACGCGACCGAGCTCGGCGAACTTTTGCCGCTGACGAATACGGAATTTGTGACCGGCGCGGAATCAAAAAGCGAGACGGGCGAACCGAGCGCGAAAGACAAATCAGAACCGCACAATTCGCAGGCGTTTTCGGTTTGTTTCGCGATGAGTTTTCACGCGGGCGAAAATCATACGATTGATGAGCCGCCGAATTATGAATTCTGGCGCGGTTTCGTGCCTGATTTAACTCCGCAGTGGAGCGGGAAAATTCTGAGTCTGGACGCGATCAATCCGCGCACGCTGGAAAAGATTTCGTACAATTTCGCGCCGCAAACGGAAGAAAACAAAGCGTTTGCCGGGCTCTGGACGTATCGGCGAATTTTGCACGCGGAAAATTTTACGGCGGGCGCGTTCGATTCAGACGTAACTTTGGTTAATTATCCGCAGATTGATTATTTGCTCGACGATCTATCGAATGCGGCGGGTTACGACGAAAAACAGGAGATCATCGCCGAAGCGAAAAATCAGAGTTTGTCGTTTCTTTACTGGCTGCAAACCGAAAAGGGTTTTGCCGGTTTGAAACTGCGCGGCGACGTTTCAGGAACCGCCGACGGTTTGGCGAAAATGCCGTATGTCCGCGAATCGCGCCGCATTAAAGCCGAATTTACGATTCTCGAACAGCAGGTTTCGGCGGCGTGTCGGGCGGGCGAAAAATTTGCGGAAAAATTCGACGATTCCGTCGGCGTCGGCTTCTACCGCATTGATCTGCATCCGTCGGTCGGCGGCGACAATTACGTTGATGTCGAAGCCTTGCCGTTTCAAATTCCGCTCGGCGCTCTTGTGCCGCAAGCGGTGGAAAATCTGCTCGCGGCGTGCAAAAATATCGGCACGACGCACATCACGAACGGCTGTTACCGGCTGCATCCGGTCGAATGGAATATCGGCGAAGCGGCGGGAAATTTAGCGGCGTTCTGCCTGCGGAAAAATTTAACTCCGCGCGAAATTCGCAGCGATAAAGAACTTTTGCGCGAATTTCAAAACGAATTAGTCGCCAAGGGTTTTGAACTCGACTGGCGCGAAGATTTGATTTTAGAGAACGGCGATCCTCACCGTTTCGCGATGTGATTTTTATGGAAACCGCGAGTGATTTATGCAGTAAAATCGTCGAAAAATTCGCAACGCGCGACGTTTACGAAATCGCCGAAAAATGCGGCGTAAAAATCGTTTACGAGAAATGGTTTCCCGTGACTTGCGGCGAGTTTGATTACCGCGCCAAAACGATCTGCGTCAATGAAAACGCGGAAATTGACGCAGAAAAAATCATCGCGCACGAACTCGGACATTTTTTTGTGCGGGAATTTGATCTGAAAATTACCGGCGAGGAAAAATTTTGCGATGAGTTTGCGGCGGGGTTGATGAAAAATTGTGAAAGTTAAAATATGAATTAACCAACAAATTTGCATTTCGGGAGAAAAAAAACTATGAAATCGCTGGTATTAATCGCTTTTGTGTTTTCTTTTGTATTTTCTTTTTGGGCGCAGACGGCAATCGCGCAGACGCCGGGCGTGCCGATTGCGCCGACTTTTCAAGTGATTAACGGACAGCCAAACGAAATCGGCGCGTATTATCGCAAAGTGATTACGCCCGCCGCTTCGACGACGCTCGGAATTTACAGCCGCGACGGTTTGATTCCCGAATTTGCGCCCGACGCGAATCGTTTTTTCTTTCAGGAAAGCGACGGCGTTGCCGGTTACAGCACTTCGGAAATGAACGATCCGAAAACCGGTTCCAAAGACCGACCGAGCATTTATATGGGCGGCAGATGCAATAACGTCGAAGTTGACGCGGGTTTGGCGTGGAATCGCGTTTTCGCGCTGATCGGCGGAGCAACGCCCGCGCAGGCGACTTGGACGACCGATGCGGACGGTTCGAGCCGCACCGATCAATACGCGATTTTCAAAAGCGGCGCGACGTATATCGTCAAAAATTTGCAGGGCAACCAAGTGACTTCGGGGACGACTTTTCAACCGGCGGCGGACGGTTCGGTCGTCATCGGCGCGCTTAATTTGCGTCCGAATTTTGCGTTTCGCCCGTTTTTTCGCTCGTCCGACCGCACGACGAACAGCGGTTATCACACGATTGCGACGGCGGGCAGCACCAACGATTCGCAATTTTACGCGGGTGAAACTTTTACGATGGAACTGAAAAAACTGCAAACCGGCGAAATCAGATTAACCGTCAGCGGCGTCGGCGAACAAACCGTCTACGCGGCGAACGTTTCCGGTTTTGCGAGCGGTTCGGCAACTTACAAACGCGTTGATTCGATTGACCAGAAAGGGCGCGAAGGAATCTCGACCGAACCGACCGACGCGACGGTGGTGCGCGGCGGTTGGGGAATTACGTCGGTTCTAAAATCAATCGGCAATCAGCCGTTTGCGGGCAGCGAAGGTCTGACGGTCAAATCCGTCGAATTTTCGCAGAACACGTATAATTACCTGTTCGGTCCGATTGGTCAGGGACGCGCCACGCGCACCGACGGCAGCGAAGTTATTTACATCAATCCGCCGAATCCTTAATCGGAAAAGCGGATTTATTTAATACTGTATTAATTTTCAGATGAAGAAATTATATCTCGGCATTGACGGCGGGCAGAGCCACACCGAAGCGATTATCGCCGATGAAAACGGCGTTGTTTTGGGACGCGGAACGGGCGGCGCGTCGAATCACGCCGAAATTCCCGGCGGACGCGAAAGATTGCAAAACGCCGTCAAAGATTCGATTGGCGCGGCGTTGGAAAACGGCGATTTGCCTGAATTAACTGCCGCGATTTTCGCTTCGGCGCACTGCGGAATGACGGGCGGCGCGATTTACAAAGAGGAAATTATCAGCGCGATTATCCGCGCCGAAAAATTGACGGTCGGACACGACGCGCCGACCGCTTTGTTCGGCGCAACCGCCGGAAAACCGGGAATCGCGGTTATCGCGGGAACCGGTTCGGTTGTTTTTGGAGTTAATGAAAAGCAGGAATCGGCGCGCGCGGGCGGTTTGGGGTATTTATTTTCGGACGAAGGCAGCGGTTTCTGGCTGGCGACGCAGATGATTCGGCTTGCCGTCAAAGAACACGATGATTTAATCGAGAAGCGCGGGATTTTAGAATTAACGCTTGAATTTTTCGGTCGCGGCGAAATCCGAGAAATCACCGATGACTTTTACAACGGCAAAATCTCGCGCGATCAAATCGCCGCGCTCGCCGAACGCGCTCATTTTGCCGCTGCCGAAGGCAATCAAGCGATTCGCGAACAAATTTACAACGGCGTCGAGGTTTTAACCGCCAGCGTCAAAAGCGTCGCGAAAAAGCTGAATTTTCCAATGGATTTTCCGGTGGCGGGAATCGGCGGAATGTTTCGCGCCGCGCTGATGAACGAATTTTTCAAATCGTCGCTTGCCGAAAAAGTTTCGCTCGCCCGTTTTGTCAAACCGCGTTTCGGACCGGCAATCGGCGCGCTGCTGTTGTCTTACCGGCAGACAGAATTTAAAATCAGCGAGGAATTACTAAGCAATTTAGAAAGCTCATCAAATGGAAATGAATAATGTTTTTGAAAAATGGCGCGGCGGATTGATTGTCTCGTGTCAGGCTCCGGCAAATTCACCGCTCGCCAAACCGGAAATCATTGCCGCTTTTGCCGAAACCGCCGAACAAAACGGCGCGGTCGGCGTGCGAATTGATTCGCCCGCGCATATTTCGGCAGTTAAACAGCGCGTTGAAATTCCCGTTCTCGGAATTTACAAAGTCATTTCGGCGGAAAGCGAAGTTTACATCACGCCGACTTTTAACGACGCCGCGGAAATTATTCGCGCCGGTTCGGATATGATCGCGCTCGATGCGACTTTTCGCCCGCGCCCGCACGACGAAAAACTCGAAAATATCGTCGAAGAAATTCGCGTACGATACAAAACGCCGGTAATGGCGGACGTCGCTCGCATCGAAGAAGCATTAAATGCGGCGGAAAACCTCGGTGTTGACGTTGTCAGCACGACGCTTTCCGGCTATACGAAAGAAACGCAAACGATTACCGAACCGGATTTCGCGCTCATTGAAAAACTGGCGAAACGCCTGACGAGTCCGGTAATTTGCGAAGGCAGACTGCGCTCCGCCGCCGATGTGAAACGCGCGTTCGACTGCGGCGCATTCGCTGTTGTCGTCGGCGGCGCAATCACCGGCGTTGATATTTTGGTTCAGCAATTCGTCCGCGCAACTCCGTCAGACATTAAAAAGTTCGATTACGCCTGATATCACTTTTCATCAAGCTAAAACTCGTTAAAATTTTCCGCTCGGTCTCGCTGATTTCCGGCGGAATCATCTCTAATTGGTCAAAACAAAAATAAAAAAAGCAGCGCGATTTTATTTGCATTCTTCTTTTTTCACAAAAGTTTTATTTAATATTCTGTTTGTCGAACTAAAATCAGAAATAACAACTTTTGCAAAAAAAGTTCGTATTAAACTAAAAAAAAATTAGTTCACCTCTTTCGTTACTTTAACAAACCAATAAAGCCAATAAAGCGAAAAAGCGCACCAAAAGATGCGCTTTTTGCCAAATATTTGTGGTGGCTTGGGACGGAATTGAACCGCCGACACGCG
>SXVE01000038.1 GCA_005790265.1 Acidobacteriota bacterium
GATGCCGACGCGCAACGGACGAACCGGCGGCGCGTTTACCGCGCGCGGAAAAATCAATATTCGCAACGCCAAATTCGCCCGCGACGCCGCGCCGCTCGATGAAGAATGCCCGTGTTCGGTGTGTCGCCGATAGTCAAAAGCGTATCTTCGCCATTTATACCAAACCGGCGAAATGCTGGCGGCGATGCTCATCTCGCATCACAATCTGGCGTTCTTCCTTGACACGATGCGCAAGGTGCGCGATGCTATCAAACTTGGCAATTTCAGCCGATTCAAAAAGGATTTTCTCGATAAAATGCAGGAAAATGCTTTAGCAGACGTTTGAAAAACCGTCTGTAAACGTATATTATTGTCTTTTTCTTTTCTGCATTAAAAACAATGAACAAAACTCTATTACTTTTTCAAGGTGAAGGCGGAAGCATTATTTGGACGCTGCTTCCGTTTGTTTTCATCTTCGGCATCTTTTATTTTCTCGTTATTTTGCCGCAAAAACGTCAGCAGCAAGAGCTGAAAAATCTGATCACCGAATTGAAAATCAATGACGAAATCGTCACTAACGGCGGCATCATCGGCAAAATCAAAGAAGTGAGAGAAACGAGTTTTATCATTCTCAGCGCGGAAAAAACTTTTATCGAAGTCGGCAAAACCGCCGTCATCGGGAAAAAAGCGGAAAAAGAGATTTAACTGGAATGCAGCGCCGATTACCGATTTTCATAATTCATCAATTCAAGAGCGCTCATCCTTAATTTATATTAACCAATGAAAAACAGCAGTTTGTTAATTAGAACAGTAATTATCGTCGCGATTACGGTGATTGGACTCTACCTCGTTTTCGGACCTCGAACAGCGCCGACAGTAAACGATTTTACGTGGCAGGGAATCAAAAATAACCTTGCCAACAATATCAATCTCGGTCTGGATCTAAAAGGCGGTTCGCATTTGGTAATGCGCGTGAAAACCGACGATTATCTGAAAACGCTGACGGAAAACAACGCGCAGGCGGCAATGATGGCGGCGAAAGACGCGCAAATGCCGGTCGGTGATGTGGCGACCGTTGCGGAAAACGGTAATTACACGATCAATTTGCCGGTAACCGACGCGGCAAGATCGCAGGAGATTGCGGATGCAGTCAAACAGAAAGTTGATTTAGCGAACTGGACGCAAAGCGTCGGCTCTAATCAAATCAGCTGGTCGCTGCCGGCGCAAATCCAGAATGTTCTGCGAGACCAAGCGGTCGAACAAGCGCTCAATATTATCGAAAGCCGCATTAATTCGTTCGGTGTTAAAGAACCGACTTTGCAGCGTCACGGCGCGCAGTCTTCCGGACAAATTCTTCTCCAAATGCCGGGCGTTGACGATCCCGAACGCGTCAAAAAACTAATTGGTGCCGAATCAAATTTGGCGTTGATGAAAACTGCCGGACCGACATTCCAAACTTATCCGACTGAAGAAGCGGCGCGTGCTTCGGTCGGCGGAACCGTTCCGCAAAATCGCCGAATTCTGCCGTATGCCGAAGATACAGCGACCACGACAACGACGCCGCAAACCGAAAGACCGAAACAATTTGTCGTCGTAGAATATCCGGCGATTGTTGACGGAAGCGAGTTGCGCGATGCGTCGGCTTTTTCGCAAACCGGCGGCGAAAGCGATTATCAAATCAGTTTTAGCTTGAAACCGGGCGGCGCACAGAAATTCGGCGATTTTACCGGCAAAAATATCGGAAAAAATCTGGCGATTGTTCTGAACGGCGAAGTCAAATCAGCGCCGACCATACAGGGACAGATTTTCGACAACGGACAAATTACCGGACGATTCAGCAAAGCATCGGCAGAAGATTTGGCTTTAACCTTGAAATCCGGCGCGCTTCCGGCAAAAATCGAGTATCAGGAAGAAAGAACGGTCGGTCCGAGTCTCGGAGCCGATTCGATTCGCGCCGGTGTCGCCGCATCTTTGGCGGGGTTAATTTTCGTCATCATTTTTATGCTGATTTATTATCGCGGTTCGGGAATCAACGCCGTGATCGCTTTAATCCTGAATATGATTTTGACGCTCGCCGCTTTGATTACGCTCGATTCGACGTTAACACTGCCCGGAATCGCCGGTTTGATTCTCGGCGTCGGGATGGCAGTTGACTCGAACGTTTTGATTTTCGAGCGAATGCGCGAAGAACTACGCGCCGGAAAAAACGTCGCCAGCGCCGTTTCGCTCGGTTTTGACCGCGCGTTTATCACGATTATTGACACGCACGTCACGACGATTATATCGTCAGTCATACTTTATATGTATGGCTCGGGTCCGATTCGAGGTTTTGCCGTCACGCTTATTCTGAGCCTTTTGATCAACCTCTTTTCGGCGGTTTTCGTGTCGCGAACGATTTATATGTGGTTGCTGGAGCGCAATCCGAATATGACGAAATTAAGTATCTAAAAATTGAGCGGAAAGTAAAAAGCTGAAAGGTCAAATAAATGCAGACGAATTATTTTGCCTGAACTATTTATAGGTTACTGCTGATAAATAAATAAAATGTTTGAAATCTTTAGAAATATAAACGTAGATTGGATGGGAATCCGCAAGCCTCTCATTGCAATTTCCATATTTATTCTTCTCGCCGGTTTGATTTCCGCCATCGGGCGGCAAATTACGCCGGGCGGAACTGATGCCTTCAACCTTGGCGTTGACTTTCAGGGCGGAACGGTAATCACTGCGAAATTCAAGCAGAAACCGGCGGAAGACGATATTCGCGCCGCACTGCAAAATCAAGGCGTCAGTGATGCCGTTATCCAATCTTCGCTTGATAAACAGGACGAAGTTTTAATCAAAGTGCCGCTTTTTGAAGGCGTTGAAGGAGCGCAGAATATTGCGAATGCTGAAACTGTTGCTAATACCGCCGCGCAAACAAACGCTAATTCGCAGTCGGCGAACGGCGAGAATTTGACGCAAGCCGCGCCGAACACGCAGGTTAATGTCGGGCGCGAAACAGTTAAAAAGGCGCTTGACACATTCGGCAGAGAAGCGGAAGCGACCAAAAGTTTGGCAGAAGATGAAGCCTCGGCATACAAAATCGTCGGCACTGATTCAGTCGGACCGGTCGCCGGTGCGCAGCTGCGCAATCAAGCGGTAATCGCCACACTGCTCGGAATGTTTGGAATTCTGCTGTTTATTGCTTTTCGATACGATTGGACGTATGCTGCCGGTGCGGTTATCGCCGTTTTCCACGATGTTTTAATTACGCTGGCGTTCTTCACTATTTTTCAATGGGAAGTAAGCTTAACCGTTTTGGCGGCATTGCTAACGCTCGTCGGATTTTCAGTAAATGACTCGATTGTTATTTTCGACCGAATCCGCGAGAATTTGACTTTGCATCGCGGCGAATCATTA
>SXVE01000372.1 GCA_005790265.1 Acidobacteriota bacterium
CGGCGATTGAGCCGGTCGTCTGCGCCTGAATAATTTGACTGCACAGCCAAAGCACAGTCAAAAAGTTGAAAAGCTTCCTCATCTATTGTTTCCTCCAAAAAGTAGATAGTTATCTAAATGAAAACGAATAATTTTGAAGAGAAGCCAAGACAGCATCAAAACAGAAATCTTTGAACTTGGGGGTTTATATAAATTGTTAGATTAAATTAAGGTGAAACTTCAATACACTAGAAGCAATTTATATGCCTTCAATTTTGGCAAACTTAAAAGTTTTGTAAGTGCTTATCGGTAATCATAATTTTCCAAAGCTAACGTTTCAGCAATTCATAAAATTTATCATTAACGAATTTGTATAAACATAATTTTGAATTTTTTTCAAAATTATGGATTATTACGATGAACTCATAGATTCGGAAATCGAACATAAAAAGTATTGGTAGGCTTTGTTTGAACACCAGACAGCGCATCACCATCAAACTTCCTGCGATTATATAGACAGTTTGAAAAGTGATAGGAAAAATTAGTGATTTCTACAAAAGGAGGAAACAAACAAGGACATTGAGTATCAGGAACATCAATTTCGTGCCGGAATATTATAAGTTTTGATTTTTGAGTTCAGCGTTGTCGCGTTTAGTCCTAATAATCTTGCCGCGCGGGATTGGTGACCGCCGGTTTGTTCGAGGGCGCGGCGGATTAAATCTATTTCAAAGCGGCGGACTTCGTCGTAGAAGTTGACGCCGCGCGAAACGTCCGTGTTGTTTGACGATCCTTCGCTGTCTTTCATTATTTTATCTAAAAGTTCGGGCTGGCGGACTTCCGGGCGCAGGCATTCGACGGTGATTTCGTCGGTCGGCGCGATGACGACGGCGCGTTCGATGATGTTTTCGAGCTCACGAACATTGCCCGGGTAATAATAATTTTCGAGCAGCGAAAGCACTTCCGGCGACAGATTTTCCGAGACGACGCGCGCGTTTTCTTCGTTGTATTTGCGGATAAAGTGCTGGGCGAGCGGCAAAACGTCTTCGATGCGTTCGCGCAAACTCGGCAGCTCGATCGGCACAACCGACAGACGATAATATAAATCTTCGCGGAAAACGCCGGTTTTGACCGCATCTTTCAAATCAACGTTCGTTGCGGCGATGATGCGCACGTCAACTTTCGTCGGCGTCGTTTCGCCGATTGGCGTAAACTCGCGTTCCTGAATCACTCTTAACAAACGCACTTGAGTTTCCGGGCGCAAATCGCCGATTTCGTCCAAAAATATCGAGCCGCCGTCGGCGACTTCAAACAGACCTTTTTTGACGGCGACAGCGCCGGTAAACGCGCCGCGAGTGTGTCCGAAAAGTTCACTTTCGAGCAGGTCCGACGGAATGTTCGAGCAGTTGACGGCAACAAAAGGATTGTCGGCGCGCGGGCTGGCTTCGTGAATCGCTTTGGCGACAAGTTCTTTTCCCGTGCCGGATTCGCCGGTGATTAAAACGGTCGAGCGCGCCGGAGCAACTCGTTCGACGAGGCGGAAAACGTTTTCCATTTTGTCCGAACGCCCGATAATCGCGTCGCGTTTGACCGAGCGCGTCATCGCCTGCCGCAGCGTTTGGCGTTCTTCTTCGTTGCGGCGATTTTTCACTCCGCGCGCGACTCGCGCGACGATTTGTTCGTTTTGAAACGGTTTGCGAATAATGCCGGTTGCGCCTTTTTCCCACGCCGAAATCGCCGTGTCGAATGTCGCGTAAGCCGTAATCATCAGCACCACGGCTTCGGAATCCATTTTGATAATTTCTTCGAGCGCCGTTAAGCCGCCGATGCCCGGCATCGAAACGTCCATCAGCACAACGTCGAAAGTTTTCTGCGCGTAAGCTTCAATCGCTTCTTCGCCGGTTTTCGCCAGCTCGACTTTATAACCCGCGCCGGACAAAATCGTCTCCAGCACGTCGCGCATTATTTCCTCGTCGTCACAAACTAAAACAGAACCTTTTTTCGCCATAAGTTTACGAATATACCAAAAAACTTTCTAAAAATTTAACGCGCGGTTTTTTTTCGCTTAAAAGCACTCGATTGAGCGGTAAACCTTAAACCGTTTACAATCAATCTTCAAATGATCTACGACAAATTTGCCAGAAAATATGATTGCGCGCTCGCTCCGTTCGAGAAGCGTTTTTTGCGTCAATGGCGCCGCGAAACTTTATCGTTTTTGCCGGAAAACGCGCGCATTTTGGAAATCGGCGCGGGAACGGGCGCGAATTTTCCGTTCTACTCGCATTTACAGCAAGCGGTCGCGACGGAAATTTCGTCGAAAATGCTGACGTTTGCCAAAGAAAAAACGAACTCAATCGTACTTTTGCAAGCCGACGCGGAAAATCTGCCTTTTGCCGAAAACAGTTTTGATGCGGCTTTGGCGACTTTGGTTTTTTGCTCGATTCCGCAACCGGAAAAAGCCTTTGCCGAATTGCGCCGAACGATCAGAAACGGCGGCAAAATCGTTTTGCTCGAACACGTTCGCCCGAACGGATTGCTTGGAATCTCGTTCGATTGTTTGAGCGTTCTGACCGTTGCCGCCATCGAAGATCATTTTAATCGGGAAACGACGAAAATCGCTGAAAAATGCGGTTTGAAAATCGTCGAATTGCGAAAAAAGGTTTTCGGAATCGTTAATTTAATCGTTTGCGAAGTGGTAAAATGAAAATGTCTAAAAAAAAGAAATTTTAACCGCAGATGAACACAGATGGACACAGGTAAAAAAGTTAATAATAAAACCGGCGAGCTCGCAGATAAAAAAATTGGTAACAACGCTGATGAAAAAGATAAAACTGTCGGCGAATTGGACGAAACCAAAACCGGAAAATCCGAAATCCGAAATCTAAAATTTAAAATCCGAATTGGTTGTCAGGGTTGGAATTACGCTGATTGGACGACGAAAGCGGCGGGCGAAACTGTTTTTTACCCGCGCGGCACGAAAGCGAACGAAATGCTCGCGCTTTACGCCGAAATTTTCGACACAGTTGAAGTTGATTCGACTTTTTATGCGATTCCGAGTTTGTCGAGCGTCGAAAGCTGGTACGAAAAAACGCCGGAAAATTTTACTTTTTCCTTAAAAATGCCGCAGGAAATTACGCACGAACATCTTTTGCGCGATTCGGCTTTTCCGATTGTAACGGAGTTTTGCGAACGCGTGCGCGCGCTTCAGGAAAAGCTCGGCGTCGTGTTGATTCAAATGCCGCCGCAGTTTGAGGCGAACAAGGAAAACGCGGCGGCGCTCAAAAGTTTTCTCGCGTGGCTGCCGCAGGACGTTCGTTTCGCCATCGAATTTCGCCACCGCGACTGGCTTGTTGACTGGACGTTCGGCGAACTCGAAAAAAACGGCGTCGCGCTTTGTCTGGTCGAAGGCAGTTGGATTCCGCGCGATACGACGTTTCAGGCAATCGGCAAAATCAAAAACGATTTCGCTTACATTCGATTTATGGGCGAGCGCGATTTGGTTCGATTTGATGCCGTGCAACGCGAAGCGGACGCGAATTTAACGATGTGGAAACAGGAAATCGAACAAATTAACGCGCCGGAAATCTTCGCCTATTTCAGCAATTTCTACGAAGGTCACGCGCCGGAAAGCGTCAATAAATTGAAAAAACTATTCGGGCAGAAAATCGTTGACGTGAAAAATCTGGAAAATCAAGGTTCGCTTTTTTAGTGAAAGCAATGAAGAGTAAGACGCGGATAAACACGGAATTGCGCGGGTAAATCCTTGAGAAATAATCTGCGAAAATCGGCTTGATCCGTGTTTATCCGCGTCCCATTTCTTACCGATTCTTGCCAAAACTTTTTCGCGTTTCAAACGTAAAATAAATGGAATTTTAGTTTCGCAAGTTTTATAACTAATTTTATGGCAATTTCAAAAACAGCAAAAGTTCTTCTCATCGTCGGCGGAATCGTTTTCGCTTTACTTCTTGTAGCGATTATCGGTTTTGCGCTGCTCGCCGAATCGCTCGGCAAACCGAGCGTGCCGGAAAACAGCGTTTTGGTGCTGAAAATTTCCGGCGATTTGCCGGATTATGCGCCGCAGAATCCTTTAGCAAAATCTTTCGGAATCGAACAGAAACAGGACTTTTCCGGTCTTTTAATGCAGCTGCGCAAAGCGAAAATTGATGCGCGCGTCGGCGCGGTTTTGCTCGATGTTGATATGCCGACAATCGGTTGGGGAAAAGCGGAAGAACTGCGCAACGCGATCAAGGATTTTCGCGTTTCGGGCAAACCGATTTATTCGTTTATGGAAATCGGAATGAATAAAGATTATTACATTGCGACCGCCGCCGAAAAAGTTTTTCTGCCGCCGCCGGGCGATCTTTACGTTAACGGATTTGCTGCTCAAGCGATGTTTTATAAAGGTTCGCTCGACAAGCTCGGCGTCGAAGCGGAAGTCATTCAAATCGGACCGAAATATACAAACGCGCCAGCCCTATATACGAAAACAGAACTGGGCGAAGTTCAGCGCGAAGTAGTCAATGCGCTTTTGGACGAATATTACGGACGCCTGAAAGCGGGAATCAGCGAGTCGCGCGGCAAATCGCCCGAAGACGTTGACGCGATTATTAACAACGCGCCGTATCACGCCGACGATGCGAAACAAATCGGTTTGATTGACGACGCGATTTACCGCGATCAGGTTTACGAACAATTGAAAACGCGGCTCGGTTACAAAGCCGAAGACAAACTGCGCACGATTGACGGCAGCGATTACCGCGACATTCCGGCGGATTCGCTCGGACTGAATAAAGGCGAACGCGTCGCCGTGATTTACGCTTCGGGCGCGATCAACATCGGCAGTTCGAGCAACAGTCCGTTCGGCGGCGAAATGGTCGGCTCGGACACAATCGTCAAAGCGGTTGACGACGCGGCGGCGGATTCTTCGATCAAAGCCATTGTGTTGCGCGTTGATTCGCCCGGCGGTTCGGCGCTCGCGTCGGATTTGATGTGGCACGCGCTCGAAAACGCGAAAGCGAAAAAACCGCTCGTCGTTTCGATGGGCGATGTCGCCGCGTCTGGCGGCTATTACATCGCGTGCAACGCCGATAAAATCGTTGCCGAACCGACGACCGTCACCGGCTCAATCGGAATGTTTATGGGCAAACCCGTGATGAAAGGCTTTTACGATTGGGTCGGCATCACGAGCGAATACACGCTGCGCGGGAAAAACGCCGGAGTTTTTCGCGAAACCGAAAAATGGACGCCGGAAGAACGCCAAAAAATGGAAAGCCTCGCCAACAAAGTTTATTACGGCGATTTCGTGCCGAAGGTCGCGAAAGGTCGCGGCAAAACCGACGAAGAAGTTAATTCGCTTGGTCAAGGTCGCGTCTGGACGGGAACGCAGGCTAAACAAAACGGTTTGGTTGACGAATTCGGCGGTATCGAACGCGCCATCGAAATCGCCAAAGATTTAGCCAAACTGCCCGCCGATCAAGATGTGCGCCGCGTCAATTACCCGGAACCCGGTTCGTTTCTGCAAAGCGTGATGGGCGGCGGCGCGTCAACCGAAACCGACGAACAAAAAGCCCAACGCGCACTAGCCGCATCACTGCCCGAAAATATGCGCAAAACTCTGCGCTACGCCTCGATTCTCGACCGTATGCAACGCGGCGAAGCGATGATGATGTTGCCGTTTGAATTGGAAATCAAGTAATTTAGTTGAAGATCATTTAGCAAAAAAGGCGGCGAGTTACGAAAACTCGCCGCCTTCCTTTTGCAATTCTCACATTATAAATCCGTGCCCTTAAGTATTTCGCAATTTTCGCATAAGTTGAACCTAAAGTCTTTGGGAAAAATCCAAAGCGTCGTTCTGCGTTCATTTGATTTTTCTACTGCAAAAATTACTCGTTCTTTCGGAAATTCGCGAAATTTGAAATATTTCATCATAAATTGGACACGTTTTTTTACTGATTTATTCGACTCATTTTTATCTGTGCGCATGTGAATAACGCCTTGAAAATCCTCAGCAATAAAAAGTCTGATTAAAAAACTGTCTAATCTTGCCTGTTCTTCTCTTCTCGAAAGTTTTCCGTATTCATCAAACGAAAGAAAATCAATAATTGGCGGAATAATATTTGCAAATTCCGAAGCGGTATTTACGCATTGATCGGGCAAGCCGGTAATTTTAACGGTTACATCAACTTTAATTCCGGCAGAATCAGACTTAATTTTGATTTTTGATGTTTGTTGTCCTTCGATTATTTTTCCATTCACTATTTGCCACTCATATTTTGAATTTGATTTCTCAAGCTCGGCTTTCGGCTCAACCGAAAAATAAATCGGATCATCCAAATTCATCATAGATTCGGGCGCAATAATTTTAATTTTCGGACAATCTTTAATTTCATTTTGAGCGAAAGAAAAAACGCAAAACGTGAAAATTAAAATAAATGTGAAAAATATTTGTTTCATAATTAAACACCAAATTCGTTTACAATATACAACGAGATCAATTAAACATTGAAATTTTTTTACAAAATTGTGTTTCATTCTTGAAACGTGAAACAACTTGTGCTAGATTTGTTGCATCAATGAAACGGAACGCCTTTGACGGTAGGCGTTTAGCAAACGACAAATAAGGCTCGACTTTAATAAAAAGTCGCAAAGAAATAAAAAAGTGGAGAAAGTAGAAATGAAGAATCCAAATAAACCCAAAGTTAATCCTTTGAGCCGCATTCCCCGGCAGCAGCGCTTGATTATGGCGATTCGCGGCGGCGCGGGCGTCGGGAAAAGTCATTTTATCAGTTCGATGGCGGACGCCGGACTCGGCAAACTTTGCATTTTCGATATGGAACGCAAAGGGCGACTGCTGCGCGGCGTCGGCGAAAAATTCGACGCTCTCGAAATCGAAGAAACCGACGAATTGCCGGAATTTATCGAATGGGCGATCAGCGGCGACGGACGCGAACAAAATTACGGCTGTTTTGCATTAGACAGTTGGGCGGCGTATTTCAGCGCCAAACATTCGGAAATGCTCGAAGCCGTTCGCGAAAAAACCGGCGACCCGCTCGCGCAGCCGAGCGCGGAAGAACTCGCCGCCGACCAGATGATTTTGCAGAACGTTCTGCGCCGGCTTTGTTTTGAATCGGGGAAATCGGTCGTCATCGCCGATCAAATTCCGGCGAAAGGCAAAGAATCGAAAGAAGATAATGAAATCGGACGCGTGCTGCCGATGACGGCGAGCGGTCTCGAGTATTTCGTTGACGTGATGGTCGAAATCAGTTTGCAGGAACGCGGCGGCGAAATCACGCGCGTTTTTCAAATCGTTAAATCGAATTCACCGGCGTTTGAAGTCGGCTACGAAATGACGGGAAATATTACGTTCAAAGATTTTCTCGATCATATGCGCGGCGAACAAGCGCTCGAACTCGCGTTTGAAAAACCGGCGGAATCGAACGTTCCCGAATTCATCGAAGAACGCAAACCGCTGACGCTCGTGCAAAACGAAATGACGATTGACGATTTAATTAAAAAAGCCGAAGCGAACGGCTTCAAACAATCGGATATTGTCACAGGCGCGAGAATTTATCACAATCAGCCGAATATTTATCATTTAACTACCGAACAAGTTCTCGATTTGGACAAACGAATTTCGGCGCGCATCGAAAAAATGCAGGCGACCGTAGCGGCGGAAAAACCGGAAGAAAAGTCGGAAGAAAAACCGGCGACGACAACGAAAAAACGCGTCGCGTAAAACAAATTTGCTGAAGCGGGCACAGGCAGACAAAAAGGACAAGGGAAGTTTCGGGAAAATTTCTTTTGTCCTTTTTGCGTTTTAAACAAACCAAAATATTAAATTAAAAGGAGAAAAAATATGTTGCGAATTATTGCGGGAATCATTGTCGGATTTGTCGTTTGGTCAATTCTTTGGACGGGCAGCGACGCGCTTTTGTCGGCGCTTTCGCCCGGTTGGTACGGAAAACATCAAACGGAATTTGGCGCGGCTGTGACAAACAATCAACCGTTTGTGCCGGACGCAACAATTTTGATTTTGGGTTTGATTCGCAGCGTTATTTTCTCGCTCGCGTCCGGTTATATCGCGGCAACGATTGCGCACGAAAATGCGAAATCCACCGTTGGTTTGGGCGTTTTGCTGCTCGCGTTCGGCATTTTTATTCAATCTATTTTCTGGGATTACGTGCCGCTTTGGTATCACGTTCCGTTTCTCGCGTTGCTGATTCCGATGACGATTCTCGGCGGAAAATTAAAAAAAGTTTAGGAGAGATTAGATGCTGAAAATATTTTTTGGCGCAGTTGCCGGTTTCATCGTTTGGATAATTCTTCTACTCGTCAGCGATCAAATTTGGCTCGCGCTTTCGCCTGATTGGTACGGCACGCACCAAAACGAACTTGCGGCGGCAATTAATAATAAAACCGCATTGACGGCGGATTCCGGTATTTTAATCGTCGCGGTTTTGAGAAGCGCGATTTTTACAGTGATGACGGGTTTTATCGCGGCTTGGATTGCCAAGGAAAACTTCAAATCGCCGCTGCTGCTCGGTATATTTTTACTCGCATTCGGCATTTACATTCATTCGATGATTCTAAATAACGTGCCGTTTTGGTATCACGTTTTGATTTTGCTTCCGCTAATTCCGCTGGCGATTCGCGGCGGAAAACTGAGCAGGCAAAATCGCGCATTTTAATCTCGATTGATTAACTTCAAAAAGACGGGAAGCGGCAGCCATTTCGGACAAGTTTTGTAAGCTC
>SXVE01000373.1 GCA_005790265.1 Acidobacteriota bacterium
GCCGCGCTCGGCGAGAGCATCGTCGCCGGCAACCTCACGCCGCAAGCAAGGCGCGAAATGGCGGACGAACTCTCCGCGCTTTTGAAACAGTTGTCATAAACCTGCGGAAAGTTTTTCCGATTTTGCGCGAAGATTATTCATAATTTTCTTATTTCCTTTTCTGCCGCAACCGCAAAATTAAAAGCGCGACCGCGCCGGCGGCGACCGCCAAACTGATAAGCTGCGAAGTCGAAAGCCCGGTCATCGTCGTCAGTCCCAGAAAATCGCCGCGCGGATCGTCTCGGAAAAACTCAATCGTAAAGCGCACGAGCGCGTAAATAATGCCGTAAGCGATGAGAACCTGTCCGTCGAAGTTTTTGCGACTGTGCAGATAAATCAAAATGGCGAACACGGCGAGCATCGTGAAAGATTCGTAGGCTTGCGTCGGGTGCAGATACAAATCGCTTCCGTCCGCGCCGTAAATCGGAACGCCCGTATTTTCGTGTCCGAGTTCCGAGAAACGTACGCCCCACGGCAACGCGGTCGGTTTTCCCCAATCGCAGCCCGCCGCGAAACAGCCTTGCCGCCCGATTGCCTGCCCTAAAGCCACGCCGGGCGCGAAAGCGTCGGCGACTTTCCAAAACGGTAATTTGTAAAAGCGAACCAGCAGCACGAGCGCGAAAAATCCGCCCAAAAGCCCGCCGTAATAAACGCCGCCGGAGCGCAGAAAATCGAAAGAGAAAACGTCAACCGTGTCGTCGGTCAAAATCATCAATAGCTTTGAGCCGACGAGACCGCCGATGATCGTCCATAAACCCAAATCGTAAATTCGCGCTTGCGTCAACCCTTCGCGCGCCGCGAGTTTCGCCGCGACTACAAGCGCGAGCAACAACGCGGCGGCGAGCAAAACGCCGTAAGTGTTTACCGGAAAATCGCCGATCCGAAAAAGCTCTGGATACATAAATAAAACTTCCTAGTCGCTCAAGACGGGCTTCGGCGCGTTCGCCGAAAACGGCGGAACGTCGGCATCACGTACATTTTCGGTTTCCGCCGCGCCCCATTCGCTTTCGCCGCTCGCGCGTCCTTCCCTTTCGGCGATAATGCGTTCGGCACTCGGTCGTCCGAATTTGTAAAACAGGGCGGGCGTGACGATCTGGTCGAGCAAGGTCGAAGTTAAAATTCCGCCCAGCACGACGACCGCGAGCGGATGCAGAATTTCCTTGCCGGGCGCGTCCGCCGCAATCGCCAGCGGCAGCAGCGAAAGTCCGGCAGTCAAAGCCGTCATCATCACGGGAACGAGCCTTTCCAGCGAGCCGCGGATAATCATGTGTTCGGTGAAATCTTCGCCTTCTTCGCGCATTAAATGTAGATAATGCGAGATCATCATAATGCCGTTGCGCGACGTGATGCCGACCAGGGAAATGAAGCCGACCATCGTGGCAATCGAAAAAACGCCGCCGGATAAAAGCAGAGCGATGACCGCGCCGATCAGCGCGAGCGGGATGTTGATCATCACTTGCAGCGCGACGCGCCAGTCGCCGAGAGCTTTGATTAGAAGAAAGAAAATGGCGACGAGCGAGAAAAGAGAAAGCAAGGATAGCGTTCGAGTGGCTTCCTGCGTCGCTTGGAACTGTCCGCCGTATTCGAGAAAATAGCCTTCGGGCAATCGGACTTGCGCGGCGACGCGCGCTTGAATATCGCTGACGACCGAGCCTAAATCGCGCCCTGCGACGTTCGCGCCGATGACGATGCGGCGTTTCGTGTCTTCGCGCAAAATCTGGTTCGGTCCCGGCAGGTTTTCGATGGTCGCAACGGCGGAAATCGGAATCTGCGTTCCCTGCGGCGTGTCAATCGTGACGTTTCGGAGAGCGTCAATGCTGTTGCGCGAAGCGTCGTCAAAGCGGACGACGACATCGTATCGGCGCGCTCCTTCGATGGCTTGCGAAACCGTGCGCCCGTTCAGAGCGGTTTCCAGAGTGTTTGTCACTTCGCCCGGTTGAAGCCCGTATTGCGCGGCGCGAACTCGGTCAACGTTAAAACGAATCTGCGGAATCAGAACCTGCCGCTCGACCGAAACGTCGGTCGCGCCCTCGACCGTGCTGATCGTGTTGCGGATTTCTTCCGCCTTCGAGCGCAGAGTCGCCAAATCGTCGCCGAATAATTTCACCGCGATTTGAGCGCGAACGCCCGATTGCAGATGGTCAAGGCGGTGCGAAATCGGCTGCCCGACGTTGGTGGTGACACCCGGCACGACCGCGAGTTTTTCCCGAATGTCGGCTAAAATTTCCTCGCGCGTGCGCTCCGACGCTTTTAAGTCAACGTCAATCTCCGTGTAGTGAACGCCCTCGGCGTGTTCGTCGAGTTCGGCGCGTCCGGTTCTGCGTCCCGTCGAGATGACTTCCGGCACTTCGAGCAGCAATTTTTCCGAGATTTGCCCGATGCGGTTCGATTCGGCGAGCGAAGTTCCCGGCTGCGCCTGCACGTTGACGGTCAACGTTCCCTCGTTGAATTCCGGCAAAAACGAAGTGCCGACGAACGGCAACGTTGCCATCGTCACGATGAATAAAAGTGCCACGCCGACGATGACTTTATACGGATGCCGCAGCGTCCAGTGCAGCAATTTTTCGTCGTATTTTTTCAGAAAACGGACGACGAAACTGTCTTCGTGTTCTTCGGTCGAGGAAGCGCGAAAACGGCGCGTGATTCTGGAAAAGAACGAAGGATTTTCGTCATCTTCATTAGAGTTTTCGCTTTGTCTTCGTCGTTTTTTCGCGTCCTTGCGGCGGAACATTTGCGGCAAAAGATACGACGCGAGAACGGGCGTTACGGTCAAGGAAACAAACAAGGAGGCGACGAGCGCGGTGATATAAGCAAGTCCGAGCGGCGCGAGCAGTCTGCCCTCCACGCCCGTCAAGGCGAATAGCGGAATAAAGACGAGCGCGACGATAACCGTCGCATAAACGATTGACGAACGCACTTCGAGCGACGCCAGATAAATCACTTCGAGGCTGGGGCGCGGATTTTCCAAAAGCCGGTTTTCCCGGAGACGGCGAAAGACGTTTTCCACGTCAACAATCGCGTCGTCAACCAGCTCGCCGATGGCGACCGCCAAGCCGCCGAGCGTCATCGTGTTTACCGAAATTCCGAAGGCGTAGAGAATCAAAAAAGTAACGATAAAAGAAAGCGGGATCGCCGTTACCGTGATAAACGTCGTGCGAAAATTGAGCAGAAATAAAAACAGCACAATCGTCACCAGAATCGCGCCGTCGCGCAGGGCTTCGGTGACGTTGCCGATGGAAGCGTCAATAAAGCTCGCCTGCCGGAAAAGTTTCGGGTTGATTTCGACATCGGCGGGCAGAGTTTTTTGCAGCTCCGCCACCGCCTGGTCAACTTCTTCGGTCAAATCGAGCGTGCTTGCGCCCGGCTGTTTCTGCACCGAAACGATGACGGCGGGCTTTCCGTTCGTTCCCGCATCGCCGCGTTTTATTCTCGCGCCGAATTCAACATTGGCGACATCGCCGAGGCGAATCGCCGTGTTGTTGCGATAAGCGACGACCGTTTGTTTGAGTTCTTCAATCGAGTAAAACCGTCCGAGATTTCTGACCAGATATTCCTGCGATTGCGCGTCCACGAAACCGCCGGTCGAGTTGACGTTCGATTTCTCCAGCGCGGTCGAAACTTCTTCAATCGTGATGCCGAATTGCTTTAATTTTTCCGGCGAAACGAGTGCCTGATATTGTTTCACGCCGCCGCCAATCGGAATGACTTGCGAAACTCCGGTAATCGTCAAAAAACGCGGGCGAATTGTCCAATCGGCGAGCGTGCGAAGCTCAAGCGGATCGGTCGCGCCCGTTTTGCTTGAGACGGCGACGAGCATAAACTCGCCCATCATCGAGGAAATCGGCGCTAAGAAGGGCGACACGCCCTGCGGCAACTGTTCGCGGGCTTCGGTGATTTTCTCGGAAACGAGCTGGCGGTTGCGGTAAATGTCCGTTCCCCAATCGAATTCGATGTAAACAATCGAAAGCCCGACACCGCTGACCGAGCGCACGCGCGACACGCCCGGCACGCCGTTCATCACCGTTTCAATCGGATAAGAAACCTGCGTTTCGACTTCTTCGGGCGCGAGACCGTTCGCTTCGGTCAAAACCGTAATCGTCGGCTTGTTGAGGTCGGGAAAAACGTCAACCGGCAGATTCAGCGCGACGTAACTTCCCCAAACGAAAAGCAGCGCCGCGATTGCCACGACAATCAGCCGATTCTGCAATGCCCACTTGATAATTGCGTTCATAAATTTACTGCTCTAAAAACTACTAAAGCGGACTTTTTTGAAAATGCGCGACGAAAGCGTAGCGTCGTCCGACCGGCTCGACGGTCAGCTCGCCCGCGCCTTCGATTCTTAATTCGTTCAAAAAATCCAAAAATTCCGGGCGCGGGTAAACTTTGAAAAGTCCGAGCCACCATCTCCGCAGCCGGTTGAACCACGCGGGCAACGCCGCGCCGTCCCAGAAATCCACGACGTATAAATCGCCGTCCGCTTTCAGATTGCGAAGAGCGTTTCTGAGCGCGGCTTGCCAAGCCGGAAACATCGAGAGCGAATAGGAAATAAAAATCACATCGAACGGCTCGCTTCTTCCGAATGTTTTTTGAAAAGAAAATTCCTCCGCCAAGCCTTGCCGCAAAACGATTGTCTTTTGTAAATCGCGCCGGTCGAATTTCGCCGCCGCCGTTTTTAACATCTCGTCCGCCGCGTCCAATCCGAAAAGTTTGGCGTTTGGCGCCAGACCGGACAATTTCAAAAGGTTTCTGCCCGTGCCGCAGCCGACC
>SXVE01000005.1 GCA_005790265.1 Acidobacteriota bacterium
ATCGGTTTTCGCCGCCGCGCGGTAATTGCCGACCATTTGCTGCGCCGGACAAACCGCCGCGCCGATGAGCGCCGCAAAAAGCGCGGCAGCCATTATTAAATTCTTTTTCATTATGTTTTTTTCGGAAATTTGGGTTTCAGGTTTCTCTCTCGGTTTTAATAAACCGACGAAAACACCGGACGCATCTCGCAGATCAATCCGGTGTTCTCACTTCTATAACTTTATTGATATTTTGAATTCCCCGCAATCTCCTTGATAAATCTCTGTGCGGCGAAAATCTCGACTGAATTCTATTGAACTCGGTAATTGACGGTTTTCGCCGGTTGATCGTTCAGGAAAAACTCGGCTTTGTATTCACCTGTCGGAAATCCGTCGGGCAAACTGATGTGAAAATCAACTTTGTTTTGATTTTCATCAACGGTGACGACTTCGGTTTCCGCCATTTTTTCGTTGGTTTCGCCGCCCGCGTTAACGGCGGTAAAAACGCCTTTGACGCGCGTTCCGGTTTTGCCTTCGTTGAGCGTGACGACGAAATACTGCGTTTTGTCCGCCGCCGAAAAACCGGTGACGGTTTCGCCCGCTTTGCCGCCCGCGTCTTTCGCCAAAGCAACCGCTTCGACGCTGACGACGCCGGTTTTGCCGACGGAAAAATTGCACGCCAGACTGACCAAGACCAAAAGCCCGACGGCGAAAATCGCTGATAAATTTTTCATTGCTTTCTCTCGCATTTTCTAATTATAAAAAATACAAAATTTCGTAATTTCGGTCGGCGCGGCGAAAGTTTCGCCGCGCGGCGCACAGGATAAACGCCGCGCGTTTTGATTTTTTCGTCGCGCCGAACCGAAAAACTTATTGTTTTTTAACGCTGCTCAAAAACGCTTTAATGTCGGCGGCGTGTTTTTCGAGGCTCGCTTTTTCCGCATAAATGTTCGCCAGAACCGGTTTTTTCGGCGCTTTGATAATCGTTAAATCCCACATCACCGCTTCGCCGTCTTCGTCTTTGGCGGTTCCGCTCATCGAAGTTCCTTCCATTCCGTTGACGTCGGCTTTCGAGCCTTTATCTTCGATTTTGACATCGGTCAAATAATCGTCAATTTCCTGCGCGGCGTCGCTGACGGCTTTTTCGTAATTGTCGTCTTTCGGCACGGTAAAGCGAATGTCAACGCCTTCGTCTTCGGTCATCACAATCGTGTCTTCGCCGTCTTTGCTGAATTTAAAGCCTTTCGGAACGGTCATCATAATTCCGGCTTCGTCAATTTTGACGACATCGCCCGTCATCGCGGCTCCGGTGTTCGCGTTGGCGACCGGCGCGGCGTTAACCGGCGCGGTGTTGGTATTGGTTACGACAGCCGTATTCGCTTTGTTGGCGACATTGGTCGTAGCGGTGTTCACGGTAGCGGTTTTCGTTCCGCTACAAGCCGAAAAGGTAAACGCCAGCGTCGCAACGCCGAGCGTCGAAAAAAGTTTGGTTTTCATATATTATTTTTGGGTTTTTATTATCTGATTGTTTTATTAATCAGCGCCTGATCAATATTCGCTCGTCGGTTAAAAACGAATACCGCTTCTTTACAAAAGTCAGCGCGGCGCTGATTAACCTGCTCCCGAATCGAGAGCAAACGCAATTATTAATAAATTTACAAAAAATTACTATTCGCACGACTACGCAATTTTTCTGCGTAGGACTACGCAGTTTTCGCGCAAAAATTATGCGCGATGAAAGTTTTTTTGAGATTGAATATTTCAGCTTGTTCGGCGCGTTCAGCGCAAATTGTTTTTATTGGCGACGGCGAATTTCAGCAGTCCGTTGCTGCCGTGAACGCCGAGTTTGTTGCAGATATTCTGGCGATGACGCTCAACCGTGCGAACGCTGATAAACAGCAATTCGCCGATTTCGCGGCTGGTTTTGTCTTCGGCGACAAGCTGGATAATGCGCCGTTCGGCATCGGTTAAATCGTTGATCGGCAATCGTTTATCGTTTTCCGCTTCGCGCCGCGCGCTTCTTTTGACGAGAAAATTCGTCAGCGGCGAGCTGATAAAATGTTCGCCGGAGGCTGCGGCTTTGATGCCCGCGACAATATCGTCTACCGCGCTTTCTTTGAGCAGATAACCGCGCGCGCCGAGATCAATCGCGGTATTAAACATTGTTTCGTCTTTGTGCATCGTCAAAAAAATATACTCGGTCGCGAGATTGAAATTTTTCAATTCGCGCACGACTTCAAAGCCGTTCAAATGCGGCATATTGACATCGAGAACCGCCACGTCCGGCGCGAGTTTTTTAATCAGTTCCAACGCTTCGGCGCCGTCCGCCGCTTCCGCCGCTACTTTCAGCCGCGCGTCCGCTTCGATAATCATTTTCAATCCGCGCCGAAAAACCGGATGATCGTCGGCGATGATGATTGTAATGTCGTTCTTCATAAACCTTTTTTCTAATCGCCGGGCGCTTCGATTTCCACGAAAACCGTTGTGCCTTTTCCGATTACAGATTGAATCTGCACCGATCCGCCGAGCATTTTCACGCGTTCGTTCAAACCGTTCAAACCGAAACCGGCGCGCCTGTCCGCATCAAGCGGCGCATCGGCAACGAAACCCTTTCCGTCGTCGGCAACGGTGATTTTCACCGCTCGTCCGTCTCGCTCAATTAAAACCGCGATGTTTTCCGCGCCCGAATGTTTGACCGCGTTGCTCAAACATTCCTGCACGATGCGGTAAACCGTCACTTCGTCTTCGGGCGCGAAAAGATCGTCCAAATCGGCGCATTCGATGGTCAGATTAACACCCGACGACGCGGCGACCTGTTCGACCGTGAATTTGATCGTGCTGCTCAAACCGGAAGTTTCGATTTGCACGGGACGCAGATCGTAAATTATTTCGCGCACTTCGCCGATGGCTTGCAGCGCGGTCGTCGAGATTTCTTCGAGCTGCGCGCGCGCCGGAGCTTTTTCGCCGGTTAATTTCAAGCCGAGCGAAGCCCAGTTTTTGATGATAATCAAGCGCTGTCCAAGATTGTCGTGCAGTTCGGCGGCGATGCGTTTGCGCTCGCGTTCCTGCGATTCGATCAGCTGCCGGGAAAAAAATCTCTGGCGGCGATTGACGCGTTCGAGCCGCGCGATGCGCCACCGGAAAACCGCGAAAATCGCGACGCTCAAAACGAGCAGCACCAAAGCGAAAAACCACCACGCGCGCCAAAACGGCGCGAGAACGCGAAATTCGACGCTCGCGCCCTGCTCGTTCCACACGCCGTCGTTGTTCGCGCCGATCACGCGAAACTTGTAATCGCCCGGCGCGAGATTTGTGTAATAAGCCGTGCGCCGCGCGCCCGCGTCAATCCAATTCTGGTCGAAACCTTCGAGTTTGTATTTATATTTGACGCGTTCCGGCGCGACGAAACTCAGCCCGACGTATTGAAATTCGACGTTTTTCGTGCCGGCTTCGAAGTCGAAACGTTCGCCGTTCGGCGCGTATGATTGGTCGTCGGCGATGAGATTTTCGATGACCATCGGCGGCGCGACGTGATTGGTGACAATGTCGTTCGCGTTGATGACGACCGCGCCCGCCGTCGTCGCAAACCACAATCTGCCGTCTTTCATCCGCAGCGCCGCCGGACTTCCGGCGTTCGTTTCACGCTTGCGCATTCCGTTGACCGTGCCGTAAACGATGCTGCCGATAATGTTGATTTTGCCGTCGGCGAAGTCGTTCAATTCCTGTTTCGCGACGCGGAAAACGCCGCGATTGCAGCCCATCCAAAGATTGCCTTTGCCGTCGTCTAAAATCGTCCACGCCGTGTTGTCGTAAAGTCCGCTTTTCGTCGTGTAAGCGGTTAGTTTCCCGTCTTTTAGACGGTTCAAACCTTGTCCCCAAGTCGTCCACCACAAAGTTCCGTCGGCGTCTTCGGAAACGCTCTGCGCGTTAAATTCCGGCGGAAAAACATCTTTCTGCGGCACGATTTCGCCGTTTTCGTAAATTGACAAACCTTCATCGCTGGCAATCCACAGACGCCGCCGCGCATCGCGGTAGAAGAAATTGACGCCGGTTCCGATCAGCACGTCCGAGCTGAAATTACGAAATTTTCCGTCCTTTAAAACGCTCACGCCAACGTCGGTTCCAAGCCACAAAGCGCCGGTATCGTCTTCGTAAATCGTGCGGATATTACTGCTCGCCAAACCGTCGGAAGCGTTATAATGTTCAAACTTTCCGTTGGCGAATTTGTTCAGTCCGGCTTCGGTTCCGAACCACAGATTTCCGGCGCGATCTTCGTAAATCGCCCGCACGCGATTGCCCGCCAAACCGTCTTTCGCCGAAAAAGCGCGGAAGCGATTGTTTTCCCACACATTCAAACCGCCGTCGGACGTGCCGATCCACAAACGCTGCGCCGAATCCTGAAAAATACTCTGCACGCTGTCGCCGAAAAGTCCTTCGGGCGCGCCGTAAGCGGTAAATTTCGCGTCGCGCAAACGGTGCAGACCGCTCGAATGCGTGCCGATCCAGAGACTGCCTTCAAAGTCTTCGTAAATCGAAAAAATTCGGTCGTTCGCCAGTTCTTCGATGCCAAAAAGCGCCTGCGCTTTTCCGTTGACGATTCGATTCAAACCTTTGTCCGTGCCGACCCAGAGAGCGCCGTCTTTGTCTTCGTAAATTGATCGAATGCCGTTGTCGGATAAACCGTCGCCGGTCGTAAACCGCGTGAAAACGCCGTTTCGGTAAAGATTCAAACCTTTATTCGTGCCGACCCAAATGTCGCCCGCGCGGTCTTTATAAACAATCGGCGTAAAATCGCTCGTCAAACCGTCAGCGGTCGTATAAATCTTGAATCTGCCGTCTTGATAAACGTTCAAACCATTGCCCGTGCCGATCCACAAAACGCCGTTTTTGTCGGTGGCGGTCTGGTAAATCTGATCGCTCGACAAACCGTTTTTGGTCGTCAAAATCGTGCCGCGTCCGTTCTCAAACCTCGTTAAACCTTTGCCGCCGCTCGTCCGGTCGCGGTTCGCCGCGCCGAGCCATAGAACGCCGTCGGCATCTTCGGAACTGTATTTCACGGAAACGTCGGGCAAACCGTCGGCGCTCGTGTAAAATTGGAATTTCCCTTTGCTGTAACTCGTAAACCCGATGCTGCCGATCCAGAGCGTTCCCGCGCGGTCAACAAACAGCGTGTGAATAAAACTGCCGAGTCCGTCAGTCGTGCTCGCGTCGAAAACCGTAAATTTCACGCCGTCAAATCGCGCAAAACCTTCCTGCGTCGCGACCCACAAATAACCGTCCGGCGTCTGCACAATCGCGTTGACCGAATCCTGCGGCAAACCGTCGTTCGATGTCCACACGCGGTGCGCGTACTGCGCGATTGATTTGCGCGGATCGAGCGCGAAAATTTGCCGCGCCGCACAGCAAACGACGACGCACACCAGGAAATATTTGAGAAAAATTCTGATCTTCAATATTAATGGAAGTTTATAGACGAATTTGACCGGCGTTTCGCGCGAAGATATCAAGCGACAGTCGTATTATAACTGCATATTTTTAAAAATAAAACGAATCGGCGGCAAACACGCGGCGCTGCTCTGCCGAAAATCCGTCTCCGCGCTTTTATCGGCGGCAAACGCGGCAGATTGTTGAGCAAAACAAACGCGCAAATCGCGTCTTTCAACCGCGGAAAAGCGAAAATCCGGCGTTGTCAGCCAGTTACTTTAAATGCGAAACAAAAGGCGAAATAAATAGCGAGAATTTTTATTTGCTTTTTTTGAAT